>NZ_RAWD01000251.1:0-14687 GCF_003612065.1 Corallococcus sp. CA047B | reverse complement strand
GCCGTCGGCTACATCCACCTGCGCAGCGTCCAGAGCTGCTCGACGGCCGGCGCCGTGATCAGCCCGCCCGCCACCGGGGGCTGTACAGCGCCCTGAGCCGCCCCTGAAGACAAGCCGGGAGCCGGGGTCCCAGCGGCCCCGCTCCCTGTCCGCGACACCCCACCCTCCCACTCCTTCCCGACGGGATTCGGAGGGTTGAGCGCTGTTGGATACAGTGCCGCACCATGTATCGGCTCTGCCTGTTGGGATGCGTGGTGTTGCTGAGCGCCTGTCGCGAGAAGGCCCCTGAAGAGGGCGCCCTCCGCGTCACCGTGGAGTACGGCTCCTACAAGCCGGCGTGCGTGCGCGTGGAGGTGCAGGACACGCAGGGCCCGCGCGGTGGGACGGACATCGTCCAGGGCCAGTTCAAGAACGACGCGACGAAGCAGGTCCTGGTCGCGGTGCTCCGCAAGCCGGAGTGGGATCGCGAGCTGGGCGTGACGGTGTCCTCGTTCGCGGCCGTGGAGAACAACCGCTGCGCCGGGCCCGCCGTGGAGCGCTTCCCCAGCGAGTCCCCCATCGCGATTCCGCCCCGGGAGTTCGCCCGCTTCGACGTGAAGCTGGTGGCGGTGGATCAGGACGGGGACGGTTCGCCCTCGGGCGTGGGCCTGACGTGGACCGGTCAGCCCGACTGCGATGAGAGCCGCAAGGACGTCCATCCCGGAGCCGTGGAGCAGTGCAGCGATACGGTCGACTACGACTGCGACACCCTCAAGGCGTGCGAGGACCGTGACTGCGCGGAGAAGACCTGCACGGGCGGCGACAAGTGCACCACGAACAAGCGGTGCATCGGGGTGGGAACGGCGGCGGAGTGCGGGGGCGGTGTTCCCCTCGTGTGCGACCAGTCACCGAACGCCTGCGCGCCCCGGCTGTCGTGCGAATCCAGCACCGGCATGTGTGTTCCGGGGTCCTCCCAGGTGGGCCTGCCGTGTGACAACGGCAACGCCTGCATGCTCGGCAAGACGTGCGACGCCAACCTGAACTGTGTCGGCACGCCGAAGAAGTGCGACCAGCCCACGAGCACCGCCTGCCAGGAATCCCTGGGCACCTGCGAGCCGACCAGCGGCCAGTGTTCCTACCTGCCCAAGCCGACCTCGACGACCTGTGAGGATGGCGACCTGTGCACCACGGATGAACGCTGTAATGGAATGGGCCAGTGCGTGAGCACGCCCACGACCTGCACGCCCCCGCCGTGCTTCCGACTCCAGCAGGCCTGCAGCCCCAGCACGGGGTGCCAGTTCGAAGTGGATCCGACGCAGCTCAACATGCCCTGCGGCAACACCTCCAATGGCAGCCCCGGCGTGTGCCTGCCCGACGGCGCGTGCCGCCCCTTCCCGTTCCCCACCCACAACTTCACGCCGGACGCCATCCAGCCGACGGACATCCGGGAGCTCATCACCACGGGCAATGTGACGCTCGATTCGGACACGTTGCAGTGGGACGTCCCCACCTCCGTCGTGAACCCGGAGCTGATCCGGTTCCTGCCCACCCCGCAGGCCGCCGGGTATCCCGATGCGGTGGTCATCCCGGTGCGGACCCTGAATCTGGGAGGGGATCTGCGGATCCTCGGGACGCGCCCCGTCATCCTGGCCGTGTATGGCGACGCGACGCTGACGCACTCCATCTTCGTCAACGGCCGCGCGGACATCACCAACAACGTGGAGCCAGGCGCGGGCGGCAACCAGGCGTGTGCCACGTCCCAGGGCAAGAACGGAACCTTCAACGGCAAGCAGGGTGGAGGCGGCGGCGGCGCGGGTGGAGTCACGGCGGGCGCGGCGGGAGGCCGCGGCTTCGACGCCAACGCGACCCAAGGCGACGCCGGGGCCAGCCGGGGACCCGAACTCGCACCGCTGGTCGGCGGATGCGCCGGAGGCAATGGTGCCGGCCTTGGCGCCGCGGAAGGCGGCCTGGGCGGAGCCGGAGGTGGCGCCGTCCAGCTCACGGTCGCCAGGACGTTGACCGTCTCGAAGATCCTCTCCGCGAGCGGCAGGGGCGGGTTGGGTGGAAAGGCCGTCGCGACGAACGAGGCGGGAGGCGGAGGCGGTGGCGGCAGCGGCGGCAAGATCCTGCTGGAAGCCTTCCAGGTGTCGCTCACCCCGACCGCCCGCATCACGGCCAACGGCGGCAGCGGGGGCCAGGGCGCGGGTGCGAAAGACGGGACGTTCAACCCCGGGAACCCGGGTGCCAACGGCTCCGAGAATTCGAGCACTGTCGCCGTCGGCGGATCCGGCGGCAGCACGCTGGGCGGCAATGGCGGTTCAGGTGGCGCCGGGCCCAGCAACCCGAGCGGCGGCTCGCAGGGCACTGAAGTGATCCTCATCGGTGGAGGCGGAGGAGGAGGCGGCGGCGGTGGTGGCGCCTCGGGCTTCATCCACCTGCGCAGCGTCAGGAACTGCACCCAGGATCCCAACGCGGTGATCAGCCCCTCCTCCATCGGCGGCTGCCCCACGCCCTGACCTGCTCGCAAGCCGTCGCTCGCGGCACCCTTCGGACCGTCGTCCCCTTCCGGGGCGGCGGTCCGTTTTCGTTGGGGGATCGCGCCCGCCTGCCAGGAGACCAGGCATGGGCGGGGGCGTTCATCCATGCACTTTTCGCCACCGCGTCCCTGACAGCGCACTGGCCATCCGCGGGGGAAGTCACGAAGTTCCAACGCCTGGAGTCCTGCCCGCACGGGGAAGGAGGCCCAGGGCGTGGAGGCGCATGAGCGCGGTGGATGACGTGCTGCGGGGTGGAGGGGCCTGTGGCGCCCTGCTGCGACAGGTGGACTGGGCGGCCACGGCGCTGGGGCCGGTGGAGTCCTGGCCCCAGTCCCTGCGCACCGCGGTGGGCATCGTGCTGGCGGCGAACTACCCCCTCTACGTCGCGTGGGGGCCCAGGTACGTGCAGCTCTACAACGACGCGTACCGGCCCATCTGCGGCAGGACCAAGCACCCCGCCGCCCTGGGCCAGGAGGCGGCCGTCACCTGGCCGGAGGTCTGGAACATGCTGGGCCCGGGCTGGGAACGCATCCAGTCCACCGGCGAGGCCATCTTCGTGCAGGACCTGATGATGCCGCTCGACCGCAACGGCTTCATCGAGGAGTGCTACTTCACCTACAGCCACTCGCCCATCCGCGATGAGTCGGGCGGCGTGGGCGGCATCTTCGCCGCCCTCACCGAGACCACCGCGCAGGTGCTGGGCACGCGGCGGCTCGACACCCTGCGAGAGCTGGGCGCGTCCACCGCCGACCGGGTGAGCGCGGAGGACGCCTGCCGCGAGGCGCTCCGGGTCATCGGCAGCGACCCGCTCGACATCCCCTTCGCCCTGCTCTACCTCGCGGACGACGCGACCGGCACGGCGCGGCTGGCCGGCACGTGTGGACTGCCCGCGAACGAAGAGGCCCTGGCGCCCGCCACGGTCGCGCTCCCAGAGGCAGCCCGGGGCGAGGACGCCTCCTGGCCCCTGGGCTCCTCCACCGGCGCCGGCGGCCCCCTGAGATGGGAGCGGATGCCCACGGCGTCGGGCACCGTGGCGGCGGGGCCCTGGCCGGAGGGGACCTCCTCCGCGTGGGTTCAGCTCCTGCCGCGCGCCGGACAGGCGCGACCGGCGGGCTTCCTGGTGACGGGCCTGAGCCCGCGTCTGGCGCTCGACGAGACCTACGGCGGCTTCCTGGAGCTGATGGCGCGAGGGGTGACGACGGCCATCAACAGCGCCCGGGCCCGCGAGGAGGAGCGCCGCCGCGCGGAGGCCCTGGCCGCGCTGGACCGCGCGAAGACGGACTTCTTCAGCAACGTAAGCCACGAGTTCCGCACGCCCCTGGCGCTGATGCTGGGCCCGGTGGAGGACGGCCTCCAGGATGCCGTGGAGCCCCTGGGCCCCCGGCAGTTGGAGCGCCAGCGCACGGTGCACCGCAACGGGCTGCGGCTGCTCAAGCTGGTCAACACGCTGCTGGACTTCTCCCGCATCGAAGCGGGTCGCACGCAGGCGGCCACGGTGCCCACGGATCTCTCCGCGCTCACCGAGGGCCTGGCCAGCGGCTTCCGCTCCACCCTGGAGCGCGCGGGGCTGACGCTGGACGTGGATTGTCCCCCGCTGCCGCACCCCGTCCGCGTGGATCCGGAGCAGTGGGAGAAGGTCGTCCTCAACCTGCTGTCCAACGCGTTCAAGTTCACCCACGCGGGCGGCATCCGCGTGAGCCTCCGGTGGCGGGAGTCCCAGGTGGTGCTGAGCGTGGCGGACACCGGCACGGGCATCCCCGAGCACGAGCTGCCGCGCATCTTCGAGCGCTTCCACCGCGTGCAGGGCGCCAGGGGGCGCAGCTACGAGGGCAGCGGCATCGGCCTGTCCCTGGTGCGGGAATTGGTGAAGCTGCACGGCGGCGACATCCGCGTGGAGAGCGTCCCCGACCGGGGCAGCACCTTCACCGTGGCGCTGCCCGCGCCCACCGACGCGGCACCGGCGCCGCTCGCGCGAAGCACCGCGTCCGGCTCCACCGAGCCCGCCCCGAGGACCGCGCCGGGCACGGCCATGTCGGCGTTCCTCGAGGAGGCCTCCGGATGGCTGGAGGCGCCGCCCGGCGGGGCTCCGCTCCTTGCGCGCGACGGTGACCCGACGCCGCTGCCCAGGGACATCGAGGGCCATGTCCTGTTCGTGGACGACAACGCGGACATGCGCGCGTACGTGCGCTCACTCCTAGCGGATCGCTTCGAGTTGACGCTCGCGGCGAACGGGCTGGAGGCGCTGGAATCCTGCCGCGCCCGGGTGCCGGACCTCATCCTGAGCGACGTGATGATGCCGGGGCTGGACGGCTTCGGCCTCTTGCGAAGGCTGCGCGAGGACGCGCGGACGCGGTACGTGCCCATCATCCTGCTGTCGGCGCGGGCCGGCGAGGAGGCCACGGTGGAGGGCCTGCGCATGGGGGCCACCGACTACCTGGTGAAGCCGTTCTCCTCCCGCGAGCTGCTGGCGCGCGTGGAGGGCAACCTCGCCGCGGCCCGGGCACGGCAGGAGCAGCGCCGCGCGGAGCAGGAGCGCGAGAAGCTCAGCGCCGTGGTGGAGCAGTCCTCGGACTTCATCGGGATTGGCGGGCCGGATGGCAGGGCCCTGTTCGTCAACGAAGCGGGGCAGCGGCTCCTGGGACTGGAGGGCCTGGAGGAGGTGCGGCGCACGAGCCTGCTCGACTACTTCCAGGAGGAGGACCGCCGCTACGTGCGCGACGTCATCCTGCCCAGGCTGCGCGAGGAGGGCCGCTGGGACGGGGAGTTCCGCTTCCGTCACTTCCGCACCGGGGCCACCGTGCCCGTGCAGTTCAACTTCTTCACGCTGCGCGACCCTCAAACGGGCGAGGACATGGGCATCGCCACGGTGAGCCGCGACATCACCGAGCGCCACCGCCGTGAAGAAGAAGCACGGCTGCGGGCGGAGTTCGAACAGCAGCTCATCGGCATCGTCAGCCACGACCTGCGCAACCCCCTCAACGCCATCCTGTTGTCGGCGCACGCCCTGCTCCAGCGCGACGACCTGGGCGAGCGCGCGACCAAGAACACGGGCCGCATCATCAGCAGCGCCGAGCGCGCCAACCGGCTCATCCGCGACCTGCTGGACGTGACGCAGGCGCGACTGGGCGGAGGGCTGCCGGTGCATCGCCGTCCCATGGACCTCCACGAGGCCACGCGCCAGTCCCTGGAGGAGGTGCAGGTGGCCTTCCCGGAGCGCAGGGTGGTGCTGGAGCAGCAGGGCGACGGCCATGGGACGTGGGACGGGGAGCGGCTGGGCCAGGTGGTGCAGAACCTGGTCACCAACGCGCTCCGGTACGGCGACGCGGAGGCCCCGGTGCGCGTGACCACGCGAGCGGACGGGCACGACCTGGTGCTGGAGGTCCACAACCGGGGGCGTCCCATTCCCGCGGAGATGCTGCCCAAGCTGTTCCAGGCGATGCGGCGCGGGCAGCACGACGAGGACCGGGCGTCCCGCAGCGTGGGCCTGGGGCTCTACATCGTGGAGCAGGTGGTGCGCGCGCACGGCGGACACGTGGTCGCGACGTCCAGCGCCGACGCAGGCACCACCTTCACGGTCCACCTGCCGCGCGAAGCGACCGTGCGCGCGCACGACGTCGTGTCCTGAGCGGGGCCCCGCGCACGCCGCGGTGCATAAGCGAACAGGGGCCCTCCTTTTCGAAGGCAAGGGGCGGCCCCGGACGTATAGATCGCGCATGCGCACTGCACTGATGGCTGCTTCGTTCCTCGTCCTCGCGGGTTGTTCGCACTCGACGTCCGCGCCCCCGTCGTCCCCTGCTTCAACCTCCGAGTCCCAGCCGGCGCCCGTGTCGGCGCAGGCGCTGGTGGATGCCCCGGACCGTACGGAGGCGGACCGGGCGCTGGATGCGGGCCGGCACCCCGCGGCCCTGATCGAGTTCACGGGCGTGCGGCCCGGCATGAAGGTCGCGGAGCTGATGGCGGGCGGCGGCTACACCACGGAGTTCCTGGCGCGCGCGGTGGGACCCACCGGCAAGGTGTACGGAGTGAACCCGAAGTTCGTGCTGGAGAAGTTCGCGGAGAAGCCGTGGCAGGAGCGGCTGGCGCGCCCGGTGAACCAGAACGTGGTGCGCGTGGACCGTGAGCTGGACTCGCCGCTGCCGCCCGAGGTGAACGACCTGGACGTGGTGGTCAGCAACATCATCTACCATGACGTCACGCTGCTCGGGTCGGACCCGGCGAAGATGAACGCGGCGGTGTTCCAGGCGCTCAAGCCCGGTGGCGTCTACGTCGTCCTGGATTCGAGCGCGAAGGCCGGCACGGGCATCGCGGATGCGAAGACGCTGCACCGCATCGACGAGCAGGTGGTGCGCCAGGAGGTCGAGGCCGCGGGCTTCAAGCTCCAGGAGGAGAGCAACGTCTGGCGCAACCCGGAGGACGCGCGCGACTGGAGCTCCAGCCCGGGCGCCGCGGGCGCACGCCGGGGCACGAGCGACCGGTTCGCGCTGAAGTTCGTCAAGCCGGGATAGGGATAGGATGGGCGCCCCATGAGCGCCTCGCATCCGCCCCCTCGGATAAACGCCGCCATCCCGTACTTGAAGGAGCGCTTCCTCGCCGCATCGGGAGCGTCCGTCCTGTTCCTCATCGCGTGCGTGGCGCCCGCGGTGCATGTGGTCGCCGTGAGCCGCGAGGGCAGCCAAGGCCTGGAGAGGGACATCGCTGGCTTCGAGCTGCTGCTGACCGGCTGGCTGGGCGTGTTCGGCTTGAACTTCGGCTGGTACGCGAACCCCCTGCTCGCCCTCGCGACCTTCCTGTTGATGCTGGGCGCGGATCGCGGAGCCCTCGTGGCGGGTTCAATCGCCGCCGTCGTGGGGTTGTCGTCCCTGTCCTGGTTCGTCCACCCGCTGCCGTCGGACGAGGGCGGGGTCATGTACAGCGAGCTGCTGTATCCCTCCCTCGGGTTCCTCTGCTGGATGATCAGCCTGGTGATCATCCCGCTCGTGGCCTTTGAACTCTCATCCAGGCGCAAGGCACAGGCCGCCGCGCCGGCACCGGGGCTTGCGCCATGACGAAGGCGAAGAAGCAGACCTTCACCGCGAAGCTCGAAGAGGCCAACGGGGTCGGAGGCCGGTGGGTGTTCTGTCCCTTCGACGGGCGCGAGGTCTTCGGCGAGGCACGGGCGCCCGTGGTCGGCACCGTCAACGGACATCCGTTCCGCAGCCGGCTGATGGTGTACGGCGGCAAGACGTGCCTGGGGTTCATCCAGGCCGTGCGTGACGCCGCGGGCATCGAGATCGGCTCGTCGCTGCGCATCGTGTTGGAGCGCGATGAAGCGCCCCGCACCGTCGAGGTGCCGGAGGCCCTGCAACGTGCGCTCGACGCCGAGCCGGCCCTCCGGGACGTGTTCGACGGGCTCGCGTTCACGCACCGCAAGGAGTTCGCGCAAGCCGTCGCCGAGGCGAAGCGCGAGGAGACCCGTGAGCGCCGCGTGGCCCAGACGCTGGAGAAGCTGCGCGCTCGGGCCGCTCAGTCCTGAGCCGCACCGTCCTCGTCCGCGCCCTGCCCCCGCACCGCCGTGAGCAGCAGGTCGTACTTCCCCCCCAGGAACGTGCGGAAGCCGTGCTGGTGCAGGTAGCGGCGGTAGAAGGACAGGTCCTTCACCAGAAGCGACAGGTCCGGTTCGCGCAGGTTGCGAACGCGCGCGCCGTAGACGACCTCGCCGTCGCGGAAGCGTGAGTTGGGAAAGCCCAGCACCAGCGACGCCCTGGGCTCCAGGTGCTCCTGCACGAGCTTGCGCAGGAGCGCCCGGTCGTCCACGCCGGGGCTCTGCATCGTGCCCACGGACACCACCGCGTCGAAGCGCCCCAAGCCCGCCGGGAGCGCGTTCAGGTCCGCCTGCACGAACGCATGGCGCGCATCCGGGAACGCCCTGCGGGCCTCTTCGAGCGCGCTCGCGCTGTGGTCCACGCCCACGAAGCGGACGCCTTCCACCGCTTCGAACGCGGAGAGTTCGTCGCCCCGGTTCACGCCCAGGTCCAGCACCCGCGCGCCTGGAGGCAAGCGCAACCGCTCCACCGCTTGCAGCCATGGCACCAGGAAGCCCGCGTCCTCGAACTTGCGCACCCGCGCGAAGTCGGAGGCCGCGCCATAGCGCTCCTGTGGTGACTCCGAACGGTCCCCACCACCTGCGTGCCACGGCGCCTCTGCGCCCAGCGGTTCGAACGTGAGCAGCACATGCGTGTCATCCACCGCGCGAGGCGTGCGAAGGCGGCAGGACAACCCTTCCGCCAGGTCGCACCAACTCCGCAGCGGCCGATGGACGAGCCCACCCTCCGGCCCGACGCGCTCTCCCGGATAGCGTCCACGGCCCAGGTCCGGATCCGGAACTTCAATGGACACCGGCCCCGCATCCAGCACTGCCTCCAGGTGACGCAGCACCAGGACCAGGGGTTCAGCGTGGAAGCGACGCGGGGGAACAGGAGGGCGCGACATGCCCTCCACCCTACCCCTCAGTGGGACTCCACCACGATCTTCCCGAACGGTCCCCGCTCCAGGTGCTCCAGGGCCGCGGGCAGCTCCTCCAGTCCGTATCGCCGGTCGATGACTGGCTTGAGCCCGAGACGATCCACTCCACGCACCAGCTCCTCCAGCGCCCGCCGGTGGCCCACGTTGATGCCCCGGATGGTCGGCTCCTTGAGCAGGAGCGGCGCGGACGGGCCCGTCACCGTGAACCCTTCGAACACGCCAATCACGGAGATGCGCCCATGCAGCGCGACCGCCTCGATGGAGCGCCCCAGGTGCGCGCCGCCCACCAGCTCCAGGATGTGGTCCACGCCCCGGTCCGCCGTGAGGCGGTACACCGCCTCAACCCAGTCCTCGCGCTCGCGGTGGATGAGGTGTGTCGCCCCCAGCGCCTTCGCCCGCGCAAGCTTGTCGTCGCTCCCCGAGGTCACGAAGACGTCCGCGCCCATGGCCCTTGCCAGCTGCAACCCGAACAGCGCCACACCCCCCGTGCCCTGCACCAACACCGTCTGTCCCGGACGGACGGGGCCGTATTCGACCAGGGCGGTCCACGCGGTCAGTCCCGCGCAGGGCAAGGTGCTCGCCTCCCCCGCATCCAGCGTGGCCGGAGCCTTCACGAACCAGTCCGCCGGAAACGCGACGTACTCCGCGAGGACCCCCGGATGCGAACCGCCCAGCATCACGTACGGCGGCATGCGCGCCGAGCCATGACCCGGTCCCTCCAACCGACCGGGAGAGAACGTGGAGATCACCCGGTCCCCCACCGCGAACCGCGTCACGCCCTCCCCCACGTCCGTCACCACGCCCGCCAGGTCCGAGGCCGGGGTGAAAGGGAACCGCTGAGATGGTCCCACGCCGGACTCGATGGCGCTCTTGTCGCGGTAGTTCAGCGACACGGCCGCCACCTTCACCCGCACCTCGCCCGGTCCCGGCTCCGGAAGGGCCACGGTCTTCAGGCGCAGCCGCTCTCGCCCCGGTGCATCCATCTCCCAGCGCTTCATCGTCGTCGTCACCACGCACAGCTCCTTGCGGCAGGTTCGCGGCGGGAAAGCTATTGTCGAAGCTGCATCCACGGTGGCGACAAGGCTTCCTTTCACTGTCGCCCCCAGGGCGACAATGGGCGCGACATGAGCGATTCCCTCAACGGTGTGTCCGTCTTCGTGGAGGCGGTGGAGGCCGGTGGCTTCTCCGCCGCCGCCGCGAAGCTCCACCTCTCGCGCTCCGCCGTGGGCAAGACGGTGGCCCGCTTGGAGGAGCGGCTGGGGGTGCGCCTCTTCCACCGCACGACGCGCACACAGAGCCTGACCCACGATGGACAGGTCTTCTATGAGCGGTGCCTGCGCGCGCTGGAAGAACTGCGCGCGGGGGAAGCGCTGCTGGAGTCCGGCAAGCAGGAGGCCGCGGGCAGGCTGCGCGTCAGCGTGCCCGTGCTCTATGGACGTCGCTGCGTGGCGCCCCTCCTCATGACGGTGGCGCGCGCGCATCCGAAGCTCGAACTGGACCTGTCCTTCAGCGACCGCACCGTGGACCTGCTGGAGGACGGCTTCGACCTCGCCATCCGCAACGGGGGCAGCAACGGAGTCGGACCGGGCGGGGATGGGCTCACCGTCCGCCGTGTCGGCCATCAGCGGATGAGCGTCTTCGCGTCCCCGGGCTACCTGCGCAAGCGCGGCACACCCCGCACCTGGGAGTCATTCGCGAAGCACGACACGCTCGCCTACGTGCGCTCAGGGCAACTGCGCACCTGGCTCTTTCCGCAGGAGGATGGCTCCAACGTGGAGCTCGTGCCCCGCTCGCGCCTGCGCTTCGATGACCTGGAGGCCATCGCCGACGCGGCGGTCGCGGGACTGGGGCTCGCGTGGCTGCCCTGCTGGTTGGTGCAGGAGCGCGTGCGAGCCAAGGAGCTGGTGCGCATCATGACGGACAGCCCCGGCCTGCGCTTCGACGTCTACGCCCTCTGGCCCAACACCCCGCATCTGCCCATGCGCGTGCGCGTCGCCATCGACGCCCTCGCCGCGGGACTGCCCAACTCCGTCAAGTAGCGTCCTCGCCCACCGCCCGACGGATGGAGTGCAGCTTGTCGGGGTTGCGCGTGACGTAGATGGCGACGATGCGCCCCTCCTCGATGGCGAGCGCCGTGGTCTGCAGGACGCCATCCGCTTCGAGGGTGACGAACGCCGGCAACCCGTCGATGGCCCCCTCGTACACGAGCTTGGACAATGCCAATCCCGAGTGCTGGAACAGCCCGTCCAGGAGGCGCAGGGTCTTCTCCGCGCCGTAGATGGGATTGAGCGCGGCCTTTGTCCTGCCGCCGCCATCGGAGTACGTGATGACGTCCTGGGCGAGCAGGGCCTGGAGCGCGTTCACGTCCCCACTCCGGGAGGCGGTGAAGAACGCCGACGCCAGCTCGCGGCCCTGCCCTTCGGACACGGGGAAGCGGGGCCGGGCCTCGCGCACGTGACTTCGCGCGCGGCTGGCGAGCTGACGGCAGGCCGCGGGGTCGCGGTCGATGGCCTTCGCCACCTCGTCGAAGTCCATGCCGAACACGTCGTGCAGCAGGAACGCGGCGCGCTCCAGCGGGGACAGACGCTCCAGGGCCATCATCAGGGTCAGCGTCAAGTCGTCGCCCTCCACGGTTTCGACGATGGGCTCTGGAAGCCAGGTCCCCACGTACTGCTCGCGCTGGACGCGGGCGGACTTCAGGACGTCGAGGCACAGGCGCGTCACCGTGCGGACGAGCACGGCCTCGGCGTCCCGCACGGCGGCGCGGTCCGTCTGGTGCCAGCGCAGATACGCCTCCTGCACCACGTCCTCCGCCTCCGCGACGATGCCCAGCATCCGGTACGCGATGCGGAGCAGGCGGGGGCGGAGCGGGTCGAAGACGTCCGCGGGGTTGGCGTCAGGCAGCTTCACTGCGCGAGGTCACCGGATGGATGGACTGGAAGCCGACGGAGATCCGGTTCCAGGTGTTGATCACCCCGATCATCAGGGTCAGTTTCACGCTCTCCTCCTCACTGAAGTGCGCCCGCATCGCAGTGTAGTCCGCATCCGGCGCGTGCGTCTGGGAGACGAGCGTCAGGGCCTCCGTCCAGGCCAGGGCCGCCCGCTCACGGTCGGTGTACAGGGGCGACTCGCGCCAGGCGTTCAGCAGGAAGATGCGCTCCTCGGTCTCCCCATGCGCGCGGGCGTCGCGGGTGTGCATGTGGATGCAGAAGGCGCAGCCGTTGATCTGCGAGGCGCGGATCTTCACCAACTCCAACAGGTTTGATTCCAGCCCGCTGCCCTGGACCTTCCCGGAGAAGTCGAGCATTTCCTTCATGAGCGCGGGGGCGGCGGCGAACGGGTTCATCCTGGCCTTCATGTGCGGCTCCAATTCCGGACAGGAAAAGTGCCTGTCCACCCCCAGGACGAATCACGGGAGATGGCTGTGACATGGTCATTCCGAAGGTGATTTTGTCCCCCTTCAGGAGGCCCCCCGAATGAAGACCGTGACGGATGTCGAGGCGCTTGAGCGGCTGTACGGGTTCCCCACGAAGCCCTCCGTCATCAAGGTGGTGGACCACATTCATCCGGCTTATCGGCCCTTCATCGAAACCTCACCGTTCGCGGTGCTCGCCACGGTCGGGCCGGAGGGGCTGGATGTCTCGCCCCGGGGTGACCCGGCGGGCTTCATCGTCATCGAGGACGCGCACACGCTGCTGCTGCCCGACCGCCGCGGCAACAACCGCGCGGACTCGCTGCGGAACATCCTCACCGACCCAAGGGTCGCGCTGATCTTCCTGGTCCCCGGCGTCAACGAGACCCTGCGCGTCAACGGCCGGGCGAGCATCGTCATCGAACCGGCGATGCTGGAGCGGTTCACCTTCGAAGGGAAGCAGCCGCGCTCGGTGCTTCAGATCACCGTGGAGTCGGTCTTCTTCCAATGCAGCCGGTCGTTGATCCGCTCCGAGCTTTGGAACCCGGCAAGGCACGTCCCCCGCTCCGAGCTTCCCAGCAACGGAGCGATGCTCGCCGCCATCAGCCAGGACCCCTTCGATGGAGACGAGTACGACCGGGAGCTACCGGCGCGGCTGAAGACGACGCTGTATTGAGCCTCAAGCGGCGCCGTCGAACACCGTGGCCTTGCGCAGGCGCACGTTCAACGTCTGCCCGGCCCGCACGCCCTCCAGTGCCGGCCCGATGACACGCAGGAACGCATCGCCCACGGGGAAGCGGTATTCCGCCGCGTGGCCCAGGAACAGGCGGGCGGAGAGCACCAGCGGCGTGCCCGACGCACCCAGTTCCAGGTCCTCCGGGCGCACCACCAGCGTCCCCGGCCCCGATCGTCCGTGCAGCTCCGTCGGCAGCTCGAACGCGGTCTGCGTCCCCGCGCAGTGGAACGTGCCCGTCCGCGACTCGCCGCGCAGCACGTTCGCGCCCCCGACGAAGCCCGCGACGAACGGGGTCGCTGGCTCGCGGTAGAGACGCTCCGGTGTGTCCACCTGTTCGATGACGCCCCGGTTCATCACGGCGATGCGGTCCGATAGCGCGAGCGCCTCGCCCTGATCATGCGTGACGAACACCAGCGTCGTGCCCAGTCGGGAGCGCAGCGCGGCGATCTCCGCGCGCAGTTCCTCGCGCAGGGCCGCGTCCAGGTTCGACAGCGGCTCGTCCAGGAGCAGCACCCGGGGGTCCGCCACCAGCGCCCGCGCGAGCGCCACGCGTTGCAGCTGTCCACCCGAAAGCTCGTGAGGCATCCGGGCCGCGAACGCCTCCAGCCGCACCCACCGCAGGGCTTCGCGCACCCGCGAAGCCACCTCGTGCCGGGGCACCTTCCGGAGCATCAGCGGATACGCGACGTTCGCCTCCACGCTGCGGTGCGGCCAGACGGCATAGCTCTGGAAGACCATGCCCAGCCCGCGCCGCTCCGGAGGCACGCGCACACCAGGACCAGCCACCACGTCATCGCCCAGGCGGATGATGCCCGCGTCCGGATGCTCCAGCCCGGCGAGCATCCGAAGCGTCGTCGTCTTCCCGCACCCGGAAGGCCCCAGCAGGGACACCAATTCGCCCTGCCCCACCTCCAGGCTCAGGCCCCGCACCACGGGCGTTCCGTCATACGCCTTGACCAGTCCCTCCAGGACGATGGCCGCCATCACCGCACCTCCGGCACGCGTCGCCGCGTCCATGCCAGCACGGCCTGGCCCGCCACCACCAGCGCAACGAACGCGCAGGCCAGCACTGCCGCGGAGGCCGGATCCGCGTAGCTCTGCAACTCGAACAACAGTGTCCCCAGCACCTCGGAGCCAGCGGGCACCAGCAACACCGACAGAGTGATCTCCGTGGCGCACGCGAGGAACGCCAGCACGAACGCCACCGTGAGCGCGGGCCGGAGCAACGGAAGCGTCGCGTCCACGAACGCCCGCACCGGCCCTGCTCCGCCCACCCGCGCCGCCTCCGCCAGCGACGGGTCCACCTGCGCCAGCGCCTCGGAGCTGTTGCGCTCGCCCAGCGCCAGGTACTTGCCTGCGTAGGCCACCAACAGCAGCCACGGCGTGTGCGCGAGCGCCAGCACGAAGGCCACCCGCTCCAGCACCACGAACCGCCAGTCCCGTGAGAACGCCACTAGCAGCGCGAGCGCCAGTACCGTGCCCGGCACCGCGTAGGGCCACACCGCCATCGCCTCTACGCCCG
>NZ_RAWD01000250.1:0-14776 GCF_003612065.1 Corallococcus sp. CA047B | reverse complement strand
GCCCATCCCGGTCCCAGGCCCCCGCCCCCGCTCCACTCCGTTGACTGGAGGGCACACCCGATGCCCGCACCGCCGGCGGGCCTGGACCGTCATCCCGCGCGCGATTCATGCCCCCGGGAGACTTCCCTCCTGGAGAAGCGACCCTAGACTCCGGCGAGTCATGGCCGACGTCCTCCCCGCCCACGCGCCCCGTCGCCGCCGTCCGGTGCCGGAGTCCCTGCGCGAGTACGGCCGGGGCATCGCGGGCGGGCTGCTCTTCAGCCTTCCGCTGCTCTACACGATGGAGGTGTGGTGGGCGGGCTTCACCTCCCATCCCGCGAGCGTGCTGGGCTACCTGGTGGCCACGTACGTGCTGCTGCTCGGCTACAACCGCTACGGGGGCTTCCGCCGGGACGTGTACTGGTCCGACGTCTTCACGGACTCGCTGGAGGAGCTGGGGCTGGGGCTCATCGTGTCCACGGCCGTGCTCGTGCTCATCGGCCGCATCACCCGGGGCACGTCGCTGCAGGAAGCGGTGGGGATGGTGGTGGTGGAGGCGGGCACGGTGGCCATCGGCGTGTCGGTGGGCTCCGCGCAGTTCGGCGGTCAGCACCGGGAAGAGGATCCGGAGGAGGACCAGCGGAGGCTGGAGTCGGCGGAGCACGTTCCCGCGCAGCTCGTCATCGCGTTCTGCGGGGCCATCCTGTTCGCCGCCAACGTGGCACCCACGGAGGAGATCGTGATGATCGCGGTGGAGACCCCGCCGGGGCACCTGCTGGGGCTCGCCGTGCTGTCGATGCTGCTGGGCGGGCTCATCCTCTTCCAGAGTGACTTCACGAAGGCGCATCGCTTCACGCGCCGCCGCCTGCGCCGGGACGTGCTGGCGGGGACGGTCATCACGTACGCGATGGCGCTGTTGTGCAGCGCGCTGGTGCTGTGGTTCTTCGGCCGGTTCGCCGGCAACGGCCTGGGCGTGTGCGTGGCGCAGGTGGTGGTGCTGGGGCTCGCGTCGACGCTCGGCGCTTCGGCGGGAAGGCTGCTCATCCAATCATGAAGACCCCCTGGAACTGGCTGGAAGGCGTCGTCTTCGTGTCCAGCTGCGTGCTGGTGGCGCTGGTGCTGGGCTACCTCGCGGTGGACGCCTGGACGATGGGGAGCGGGCCCCCGGACCTGACCGTCACGGTGGGCACGCCCGTGCGAGGCGTCAGCGGGTGGCGCGTGCCCGTCACCGTGGAGAACCACGGCGACGTGGCGGCCGAGGAGGTCCACGTGCGCGTGTCCCTGCGCGGCGAGCGTCCCGAGCAGTCCGAGCTCGTGCTGACGTACGTGCCCCGCCAGTCCCAGCGCGAGGGCTGGGTGGTCTTCGGTCAGGAGCCGTCGGACCTGGAAGCGCGCGCCGTGGGTTTCGCGACGCCCTGAATCACAGCTTCCGACCGCGCTGCTATCCTGGCCTCCATGCGCAAGGGGATGCGGCTCAGGTGGCTGACGGGCGCGGTCGTCATCTTCGGACTGCTGCTGCTGACGTTCTTCCCGCGAACGGGTGAAGCGCCCCCGGCATCCGCAGCGCGAAACGCCGCCTCCCTCGCGGGGACGTCAGGCCCGGGTGCCGCTTCGAAGCACGCCGTGCGCTCCCCCACGGGAAGCCTGCGCATCACCGGCACCGTGAGGAACGAGCACGGTCCCGTGGCGGGCGCGCGGGTGTCCGCCTCGCGCGTCGACCCGGAGGAGACGCTCTCCGAGCGCCCCTGCCCCGCGCCCGACCTGCTCACGGCCGACGCCGGAGCCGCCGGGTTCGCTCCTCCCACCCGGCTGATGGACTGCTGGCCCCAGGCCCAGGCCCGGGTGCTGGAGCAGGTGAGCGCCCGCGAAGGCGAAGCGCCCGTCCTCGCGGAGACGACGACCGCAGAGGATGGCACCTTCGTGCTCGATGGACTCCCGGAGGGCGCCGTCACGCTCTGGGCGCTCGGAGACTCGGGCGCGGTGAAGCAACACGACATCCTGGCCGGGACCCGGGACGTGGTGTTGTCGCTCGACGACGGCCTTGTTTTCGAGGGCAGCGTCAAGGTGGAGGGTTCGACGGAGCCCCTCACGGAGGTGACGCTCACGCTGTTCTCCCATCACCACACGCGCTTCTTCGACGTGCGCGCCGATGCCCGGGGACACTTCCGCCTGGGGCCCCTTCCCCGCACACGCTACGCCGCGCTCTTCGCACTCGCGGGCGAAGGCGTGCTCCTCATCCGGGACGTGGAGCCCACTGACCTGGAGGCGCTGACACTCCGCCGTCCCTCGCGCTTCGCGGGGCAGGTGGTGTCCGAACAGGGTGCGCCCGCGGCGGGGGTCCAGGTCTGGCTGTCGCCCCTCACCTCCGACGAACTGGACCTCATCCAGGCCACCACCACGGACTCCCAGGGGCGCTTCGCGTTCACCACGGCGCTGCCCTCCGAGCAGGAGGTCTTCACGCGGAGCACGGCGCAGGATGCGTTCGCCTCCATCGAGTCCCCGCCCGGGGAAGGGCTGTTGCTCCAACTGCGACCCGGCGTCTTCCTCCAGGGCACCGTGCGGGACGACACCGGGAAGTCAGTCGCTGGAGCGAAGCTCACGGCACGACCCTTCCAGCCCGTCGCCCTCGGCGAGCGCGGGCAGGCGGTGACCCGCGCGGATGGGCGCTACCGGCTGGGCCCGCTGGCCCCCGCGACCTACGAGCTCCGCGTCCAGGCCGAGCACCACCTCGATGAAGGGCCCGTGGACCAGGAGGTGGCCGAGGACACGGAGCCCTGCGACTTCACGTTGTCGCGTGCAGGTTCGGTGGAAGGGCAGCTGGTCGACGAGGCGGGCCAGCCGCTCGCGGGCCTGGAGGTGAAGCTGCACACCGGCGAGCTGCTGCTCACCGGGACGGGCGGGGATGAAGACATCGCCGTTTCGGATGAGACCGGGCGCTTCGTGCTGGACTCCCAGGCCGTGGGGCCCGGGTGGATTGAACTCAATGGGGACCGCTTCATCCCGGAACGGTTCGCCGTGCGGATTCCCTCGCGGGGCATCCGACGGGTGTTGCGCCGGGGCTCCACCGTCCGCGGCACCGTCGTGAGCGCGGCGGGAGCCCCCCTGCCCGGCATCAGTATCACCCTCTGGAAGCGCGACGTGCAGGATGGCGCCGCGCGCTCGGGAGCCACGGACGAGCAGGGACGCTTCACCCTCCAGGGTGTGAGTCCCGGCCGCTACGTGGTGGAGGCCTCCGTCCAGGCCCCGGCCCACACGCGCAGCGTCTCGCAGCCGGTGGAGGTCGCGGACGCGGAGACCACGACGGTGTCCCTGCGGATGGAGGGGACCCGGACGCTGACGGGCCTCACCGTGGACGGAGCAGGTCGGCCCCTGCCGGGGGTGCTCATCCGGATGTGGGTTCCCGAGGAGGACCTCCCGCTCTACCGGGAGAACCCCGACATGCCCTGGATGGGCTTGGAGAGCCTGCGCTCGGACGACGAGGGCCGCTTCGTCCTCAAGCACCTGGACGCCTCCCGGTACGTGCTGACCGCGAACCACGCGGACTACGACTTCGAGCCCGCCAGGTCCCAGGGAGGCATCCCCGGCAAGAAACAGACGCTGCGGGTGGGAAGCGACGTCCGCGAGGTCCGACTGGTGCTCCACCGCAGACCCCACGCCCGGGGCCGGGTGGTGGGGCCGGGGGGCGCGCCCGTGACGGCGTTCACCGTCAACTTCGACGAACACCGCTCCCCGAGCGGCGACTTCGACGTGGACCTGTCCGGAGCCACCGACCGCCACACCCTGGTGATCCGCGCCAAGGGCCTGGCGACGCTGGAGCGGACGTTCACGGTGGAGGGCGGGGCCGACGTGGACCTGGGCACGCTCACGCTGTCGGGAGGCCGGACGGTGCGCGGCGTCCTGCGCGAGGCCCAGACGGGCCGCCCCTTCACCGGCGAGTTGCGCGATGCTCCGGGGCGCGGGGTCCAACACTCGGGCACCGTCTTCTACCGGCTGCGGAGCGAAGGACCCGGCGACCCCGTGCTGGCATTCCGCAGGCTCCGGGCCGCGCTGACGCCAGACGGCACCTGTCTCCTGGAACACCTGCCCTCCACGCCCCTCACCCTCGAATTGGAAGTCCCCGGCTATCTGCCGCTGCGCCAGACGCTGGACGCCGGGGCGCGGGAGTTCACGGCCCTGCTGGAGCGCGGAGCCCGGGTGGAGGTGAACATCCGGGATGCCCAGGGGCGCCCCATGCGGGCGATCCTCCTCATGACGATGCCGGACGGCGACACGCAGCAGCGCGTGGTCTCCACGGGCACCCTGGTCATGAGCGGCCTTTCCCCGGGCCTCTATTCCTTCACCGCCGTCCCATTTGATGAGGACGACAAGAGACTCTCCGAGGGCAACGTCCAACCGAAGTCCCTGCGGGTCCCCGCCAGCGGGCAGGTCGTCGTCACGCTCGAAGCGCTGGAGCGTGGCGCCACGGTGACGTTGCGGCTGGCGGAGGACGTCTTGAAGGCCCTGCTCATCCCCGGCTCGGAGCCCTGGCCCGAGGACGTCATGGCGTCCCGGCGGCTGGCGGCACGAAGCCATCCCCAGGAGCGGCTGGCGCAGTTGCCCGTGACGCTGCGCTTCGAGCGCGTCCCCGCGGGCCACTACACGCTCTTCGCCATCGACCGCGCGACGGAACGGATCCACCGGGAAGAGCTGGAGCTGCCCGCGGAAGGCACGGTGTCCCTCGAGGTGCGCCCAGCGTGGAGACCGCTCGCCCCCTGACGTGGGCGTCCCTCCCATGACTCCCACCTGACGGAGTTCACGGGTGGAGGCTATCCTGGCCGCCGCATGCGCAAGGGGATGCAGAGCCAGTGGCTGGCAGGCGCGGTCGTCGTCGTGCTTGGACTGCTGCTGCTGACGCTCCTTCCACGAACGGAGGACGCGCCCAGGAATCCGGCACCGCGAAGGTCCTCCTCCCTGGAGCGTTCGCTGAACACGTGGAACACGTCGAAGCACGCCGTGCCCACCCCCACCGGAAGTCTGCGCATCACCGGCGTGGTGCGCGATGCGCTGGGGCCCGTCTCCGGCGTCCGTGTCACCGCCTCCCGGGCGGATGCGGAGACCCTGTCGGAGCGACCGTGTCCCGAGCCCCTTCGCGACAGACAGGCCCCCAGCAGTGTCCGGGAGAACGCCTGCCGCATCGTGCACATGGAGGAAGAGGTCGCGCGGCTCGTGGAGTCGCGCGAAGGCGAAGCCCCCGTGTTCGCGGAGACGGTGTCGGCGGAGGATGGCACCTTCGCCCTCGAGGGACTGCCCTCCGGAGCGTTCGCGCTCTGGGCCCTGGGCGAGCACGGCGCGGTGATGCGCCCGGAAGTCCCGGCGGGCAGCGAGGCCGTGGAGCTGGAGTTGGAGGAAGGCTTCCAGCTCTCCGGCACCGTGACGGAGGCGCTGGGACACACGCCCATTCCCGGGGCCCGGGTGACGGTGCTGCACGAAGCCCACACCCGCTTCTTCGACGCGATCGCGGATGAGCAGGGGCGCTTCCGCGTGGGCCCCCTTCCTCCAGGACGCTACCTGGAGGTCGCGAGCGCGCAGGGATGGCGCACGGGGGTCTTCCGCGAGGAGCCCTGGATCGACTCCGACGTGGAGGTGGACCTCAAGCTCCATCGGATGCGCTGGCTGGAAGGCCTGGTGCTCACGCCCCAGGGCCTGCCGGCGGAAGGGCTCACCGTGAACCTGCGTCCCGATTTCAAGGGGGCGGACCTCCAGACCACCCGGACCGACGCCCAGGGGCGCTTCACCTTCGAGGAGGTCCCGGCGGTCCTGAACCACGCCTGGGTCTGGAACCCCGAGCGGACCGCTTACGGCGAGGCCTCGACGGAGAAGACCTCGGAGAAGCTCGTCCTGCGGATGGCGCCCTGTTCGTTCCTGGAGGGCACCGTGCGGGATGAACAGGGCCGTCCCCTGGAAGGCGTGCGGCTGACCGTGAAGAAGCAGGACCCGGGCGACGACCCGCCCCCGGAAGCCCTCACCGACGAAGCAGGCCACTACCGGCTGGGGCCGCTGATCGGGCCCTACCTGGAAATAACCCTCACCCGCGACCACTTCATGAACAAGGTGGAGCACCTCTCCCGGAGGGATGACCTCGCGAGGACGTGGGACTTCACCCTGGCTCGCGCCGTGTCGGTCGAAGGCACCGTGGTCGATACCGGAGGCGCGCCACTCGCGGGGGTCGCCCTGCGGTTCCTCTCCAAGCGCGACGCCGCCGATGGCTTTACCCGGGCCAGGAGTTCGAACCGGGACGCGAACACGGTGTCGGACGAGGCGGGCCGCTTCCTGTTGGATTCCGACCGGGAAGACTCGGGCTGGCTCTTCGCCGAGGCCAGGGACTTCACCGCCGCGAAGGTCGACGTGAAGGTGCCCTCGACGGAGGTCCGCGTGGTGCTTCACCGGGGCGCCTCCGTGTCCGGCACCGTCGTGGACGCGAAGGGAGCCCCCATGACGGACGTGACCGTCAAGCTGTGGGACACCACTCCGGGGAGCGGCGACGCACACACCGACACCGTGGACGCAAAGGGCGGCTTCTCGCTGCGAGGGCTGAAGGCCGGGCCCTACATGCTCGAGGCCTGGCGCAGGACCCCTGGCATGGAGCAGTCCACTTCGCGGCCCGTTGAACTGGAGGAGCACACCCAGGCCGAGGTGACACTGCGCTTCGAGGAAGGTCGCACGCTCGAAGGAATGACGGTGGACACCTTCGGACAACCGGTCCCGGGCGTCCAGGTCCGGGCCTGCATCCCGTTGGACGACGCCCCCGCGTGGCAGCTCCTCGTTGAACCGTGCGACCCGCGGGAGCGGGGCGGGGTGCGCTCCGGCCCGGACGGACGCTTCGTCCTCCAGCACCTGGTGGCTCCGACCTACCAGCTCGTCGCCTGGAAGGAGGGGCGAAGCTTCGCCCCCTCGCGCTCACGGGGTGGAACGGCCGACGCCTTCTCGTTGCACGTCGCCCCGGGCTCGGAGGACCTCCGGCTGGTCCTGGAGCGAAGCCCCCGCCTGAAAGCGCGCGTCGTGAACGCGGAGGGCCAGCCCCTGTCCTCTTCGCTCTCGGTCAAATACGAATACAAGGGGGCCACCCAGGCGCCTGACGGCGTCTTCGACCTCGTGCGGCGGGACACCATCGGCGGTGTCCGGATCAGCGCGGAGGGTTTTTTCGACCTCGAACGGGACGTGGAGGGGCAGCCGGGTGAGGACGTGGACCTGGGCACCCTGGTGATGACCCGGGGCCGCAAGACACGCCTGTTCGTTCGCGACGAAGCGAACCCGGGGTCCATGGCGGGAGTCCCCGTCTTCGTGGTCCCCAGTTACAAGGACAACCCCCAACCGGACCGGGACCCCGATCCACCTCGCTTCCACGGAAGGCTCGACGCGGAGGGCGCGATCGACCTGGACGGCCTGCCCCTCACGACCCGCCTCTTCACCGTCCGATTGCAGCAGGACGGCCGCCAGCAGGACGTGTCACTGGACGCCCATCAGGAGGTCGTCACGGTGACGGTGCCCGCCCGTCCGCGTTGAGCACGCGCTCCGCGGTTCGCGGCTATCCTGACCGCCGCATGCGCCAGGGGAATCGCCGGTGGGTCTTCGTCATCGCGGGCATCGTCGGACTGTTGCTCGTGACGTACTTCCTGCGTGGACACGGAGCCGCCTCGAAGCGGGGGTCCCCTGGCACCACCGCCGGAGCCACTTCGGGCAGCTTCGTCACCGGGCCGCGCGTCACACCCGTGCCCGGCGCGAGCCTGCGCATCACGGGGCTCGTGCGTGATGCGCGAGGCCCTGTCGCCGGGGTGAGCGTGTCCGCGTCGCGCGTGGAGCCGGAGGAGACGCTGTCGGAGCGCTCCTGCCCTCCGACCTACGCGTCCCCGAAGGCCCGGGCCCGACTGACGGATTGCTGGACCGAGGCCCATGAGGAGCTGCTGGATCAGGTGAGCGCTCGGGAGGGAGAGGCGCGCATCCTCGCGGCGGCCACCACGGAGGAGGACGGCACCTTCGTGCTCGACGGACTTCCGGAGGGCACCGTCACCCTCTGGGCCCTGGGACCCGAGGGCGCGGCGAAGGTTCACGACGTGGCGGCGGGAAGGCAGGACGTGGTGCTGGCCCTGGAGGACGGGCACGTCTTCGAGGGCATCGTCGTGCAGGGCGTGCGCAACCGGGAGCCCCTCGCGGGTGCCCGGGTGACCGTCTTCTCCCATGAGCACACGCGCTTCTTCGACGCGACCAGCGATGCCCGGGGGCGCTTCCGCATCGGGCCGCTTCCCTCGACCCGCTACGCGCTCCTCGCCACCGCCGACGAAAGGAGCCCGCGCATGCTCCGGGACGCCAATCCGCTCGAATCCCAGGTGCTCCTCCTGGAGCGCCCTTCGCGCTACGCGGGCCGGGTGGTGTCCGCGCAAGGCGCTCCCGCGCCCGGGGTCCACGTCCGGATGCTGTCGCCCTGGAACGACATGGCCCGCTACCGCACCACCACGGACGCACAGGGACGCTTCGACTTCAGGGTGGCGGGGACCCATGAGAACAAGCTCTTCGCGCAGACGGCGGCACAGGACGCCTTCGCCACCGTCGACACCGGCCCCCGGGAGGACCTGGTGCTCACGCTCGAACCGGGGGTGCTCCTCCAGGGCACCGTGCGCGACGACGCCGGGCGACCCATCGAAGGTGCGCGGATCAGCGCGGTCCGCATGATGGATGAAGAAGGCCTCTCCGAGACCCAGCGGACCGTCACCGACGCCAGCGGGCACTACCAGTTGGGCCCCCTGCTCGCCGTGCGAACCTACGTGATTGCCCGGGCCGACCGACATCTCATGGAGTCGACCACCATCGATCTGGTCGACGGGGACACGGAGCCGCTCGACTTCACGCTCTCCCGCGCGGTCTCCGTGGAAGGCCTCCTCGTCGATGAAGAGGGCCAGCCGCTCGCCCACAAGGAGCTCCGTCTTCACCAGGGACCGATGACGGATTCTCCAGCAGGGGCCAGGGTGGCCGTGGCCCGCACGGACGATGCCGGACGCTTCACCCTGGATGCGGAGGCAGCGGGCCCCGGATGGCTCGACGTCTACGACTCCGATTTCCTGCCCGGACAGCTCGCGGTCACCATCCCTTCCCAAGAGGTGCGGATGGTGATGCACCGGGGCGCCAGCGTGCCCGTCACCGTGCGCAACGCCGCGGGAGCCCCGCTCGCCGACGTCGAGGTGACGCTCTGGAAGCGCGACGCGCGCAACTGGAGCGAACGCGCGCGGAGGACGGACGAGCAGGGCCGGGCCACGCTCCAGGGCCTGAAGCCCGGCCCCTATGTGGTCGAGGCCGTGAACCCGACGCGCGACGTGGACCAGCGCGCCTCGCGGCCGCTGGACATCGTGGAGGGAGTGAACCCGGAGGTGGCGCTGCGGATGGAGGAAGGGCGCACACTGCGGGGCATCGTCGTGGACACCCGGGGCCAGCCGCTCGCGGGGGCCGCCGTCCGCGCCCATGTCCCGGACGGGGACACGCCCCACTACCGCGCCCGCACCGACGACGACTACGACGTGGATGGCTTGGAGACGAATACGCCCAAGGGCGTCCTCACCGACGACGAAGGCCGCTTCACGCTGCGACACCTGAGCGGGCCCCGCCATGAGCTGTGGGTGGACCTGGAGGACCATCGCGTCGAACCCTCGCGCTGTCAGGGCGTCACCTCGCCCTGGAAGCACACGCTCCGGGTGGGAAGCGACGTGGACGAGGTCCGGCTGGTGCTGCGCCGCATGCCGCACGTCCGGGGCCGCGTGGTCGCGGAAGGCGGCGTGGCGCTCCCCTCCTTCGAGGTGAATGGCATGCACTCCCGACTGCCCGACGGAAGGTTCGAGCTGACGGCGGAGGAGCCGGGTGCCTGGAGGCTGCGGGTGGAGGCCCAGGACTTCGCGCCGCTGGAGCGCACCCTCACCCTGGACGACACCGACGTGGACCTGGGCGTCCTCACGCTGACGCGGGGCAGGACGGTGCGCGTGCTGCTGCGCGACGCGGAGACGGGCGCGCCGTTCAACGGACGCGTGCGCGTCGACTCGGGGGCGCAGTTCACCTTGCCCGTCACGTACCGGATCCGCGCGGAAGGCGCGCCCGAAGGCCCGCCCTACCCGGACAGGCACAGGGCCGTGCCGGAGCAGGATGGAACCCTGCGGCTGGAGCACCTGCCCGCCACGGCGTTCACGGTCGAACTGGACGTGCCCCTGTTCCTGCCCCTGAGCAGGTCGGTGGGCGCGCAGGAGGAGACCATCACGGCCTCGCTGGGCCGGGGCGCGCGGGTGTCGGGCCACGTCCGCGACGCGCAGGGCCGCCCCGCCCACGCGACGATCGTCTTCACGCGCCCCGATGGGACCCGGGACGAGCGCCATCCCCCGCCGGGGGACTTCAGCTTCGACTCCGTGGCCCCCGGCCTCTACACGGCGAGCGCCTATCCCGTCGAAGACTCCGACCCGACCTTCTTCCCCAACCGGTCCGTGACCATTCCACCCACCGGAGAGGTCACCCTCACGTTCGACGCGGCGGGTTCCAGCGTCACGCTCGCGCTGCGGACGGAGGGGGACATCGACACCGTCCTCCTGCTTCCAGGTCAGGTCCCCCTGCCCACGAGCGCGAAGGCCGCCGAGCGCCTGGAGATCCTCCAACATCCCTTCAAGCAATGGGAGGGACTGTCGTTGCTCTACCGCCGTGTCCCCGCGGGCCACTACACGCTGCTCGGCCTGAACCGCGCGAAGGACCGGATCCACCGCGAGGAGCTGGACGTGCCCGCCGAAGGCACACCGTCCCATGACGTGCGCCCGGTGTGGAGCCCTCTTGTCCCCTGAGCGCCGCGGGCGTCCTGCCCGAAGCGACTGACGACGTGACAGGGCGGCGGCTATCCTGCCTCGCATGGGGAAGCGAACACGGCCGCGCGCGGGGACCTGGGTGACGGTGGGCGTGCTGGCCGTCGTCGCGCTCCTCGCTGGCGTCTTCTGGGGCAGCGGGGCCTCCCGTTCCACCCCTGCGCCCCCTTCATCCACTCCGCCCTCCGCCTCCAAGATGCCTGGCCCGCGCAGGCCGGTCATCACCACCGCGCCCCAGCCCGCTGGAAGCTCGCGCATCACCGGCCGCGTGCGCGATGCCCGGGGCCAGGTCGCGGGCGCGCGCGTCTCCGCGTCACGGCCGGAGCCCTGGCGGACCCTGTCGGAGCTGCCCTGCCCCACCACCGTGGAGGGCCAGGAGAAGCTTCCCGTGGGGCTGCGGGACTGCGGCATCGAGTACCGGCGCATGCTGCTGGAGCTCGTGGGTGCGCGGCTGGGCGAAGCCCCCGTGTTCGCGGAAGCGACGACGGACGCGGAGGGCCGCTTCGTGCTGGAGGGCCTGCCCGAGGGCAGCGTCACGCTCTGGGCCCTGGCGGAGACAGGCGCGGGGGTGCAGCCCCACGTTCCTGTCGGCCGGGAGGGCGTGGAGCTGCAACTGGAGGAGGGGCGCTTCGTGGAAGGCAACGTCACGGCCCAGGACGGGACGACGCCCATTCCCGACGCCCGGGTGACGGTCATCGACCGCGAGCACACGCGCTTCTTCGACGCCGTCGCGGATGCCCAGGGCACCTTCCACCTGGGCCCCCTGCCCTTGGGGCGCTACTCGGTCTTCATCGCCGCGGACGGCTGGGCTTCGCGCTTCATCCAGGACCTGGACCAGGAGGGCCCGCTCGAACCCGTGACGCTCGCCCGCGTGTCCCGGCTCGCGGGCCGCGTGGTGGCCGTGGATGGAAGTCCCGCTGCGGGGCTCCAGGTCCTGCTCGATGGCGACACCGAGCTGGCGACGGAGCAGCTCACCACGACCGACGGGGCCGGCCGGTTCTCCTTCGACGACGTGCCGGAGCTTCCGCATCAGCTCAATGTCGGCACGGTCCAACTGGGCGCGTTCGCCACGCTCACCGTGTCACCGCCCGCGCAGGACGTGGTGCTCCAGCTCCAGGCCGGCGTGTACGTCGACGGCACCGTGAGCGACGACACCGGCCGCCCCGTCGCTGGGGCGAAGGTGAACACCTTCCGGGAGGACGGAGGGCCGGTGTCCGCGGAGGCCACCACCGTGACGAGCGCATCCGGGCGCTACCGGCTGGGGCCCGTGCGCTCCGGACCACATGCGTTCAAGATTGAAGCGGCCCACCACCTGGACATGGAGGTCGCGAACCAGGCACTGGACCGGGGACAGGGCCCGCTGGACTTCACCCTCGTCCGCGCGGCCTCCGCCGAAGGCACCATCGTCGATGCGGAGGGCCAACCGCTCGCGGGCATCTCCGTGGGGCTCCACTATTGCGGCGACAGGGGCAGGGGCTGCCCTCCCGAGGACGCCACGCTGACGGACGCGGACGGGCACTTCGTCCTGGACGCACCGGAAGCGGACTCCGGGTGGATCACCGCCGAGCACGACGCCTTCATCCCCGCTGCGCTCGAGGTCCAGGTTCCCGCCACGTCGCTGAGACTGGTGATGAACCGGGGCGCGTCGGTGTCGGGGCACGTCACGGATGCGCAGGGGCTGCCGGTGCGCCAGGCCTCCATCCGGCTGGTGCGGGAAGAAGAGGCGGCGGATGAAGGCGACGACGTGGAGGGAGCAGGGCCGCGCTACGGCGCGACGGAAGGCTCGGGCACCTTCCTCCTGCAAGGCCTCCGGCCCGGGCACTACGTGCTGGAGGCGACCGTCTCCCGGGAGTGGATGAACGAGCGCGTGTCTCAGCGCATCGAGCTCCAGGAGCGCGAGCAGTTGGACGTGACCCTTCGGCTGGAAGAAGGCCGCACCCTCTCCGGGGTGGCGGTGGATGGCACGGGCCAGCCGCTCGCGGACGTCCTGATCTCCGCGACGACGCCCGAGGACGACGCCGCCTGGGAGCAGTTCGACGAGGGGATTGGGGGCGTCCTGGGGCTCGCCGGCATCCGCTCGGGTCCGGACGGCCGCTTCACCCTGCGCCACCTGACGGCCCCTCGCTACGCGCTGGACGCGAGCCTGCCGGACCACACCTTTCGCGCGGAGCGCTCCCAGGGAGGCACCTTCGATGCGGAGGAACAGCGCTTCTGGGCGGAGGCCCAGGCGGAGCAGGTGCGGCTGGTGCTGGCGCGCCACGGCCAACTGAAGGGCCGGCTCGTGGATCCGGACGGCAAGGCCGTCACCACCTTCAGGGCGGTGGGGGATTCGAGCTTCCTGGCCATGGATCCGGTGACCCAGGACGACGGCACCTTCGCCATCCCCGTCACCGGATCCGGCACCCATGCCCTCACGCTGAACGCGCCCGGCTTCGCTCCCCTGAAGCAGACCGCGACCTGGGAGGAAGGCCGGGACGTGGACCTGGGCACGCTGACCCTCCCCCGACCCTGGACGCTGCGGCTCCACCTGCGGGACGAGGAGACCGGAGCCCCCGTCACCCAGACGAAGGGCCTCTACGCGATGCTCCAGGAGCCCGTCACGGGAGGACCCGTCCGCTTCAGGCCCGTGCCCGAACAGCCCGTCTTCCGCGACGGGGTCCACGAGCTGCCGACCCTGCCGCCGCCGCCGTTCACCCTGGACCTGTCCGTCGAGGGCTTCCTGCCCGTCAGCATCGAGGTGCGCTCCCAGGAGCCGCTCACGGTGTCCCTGGATCCCGCGGCGAGGGTGCGGCTGTCGGCACGGGACGCGAACGGAAAGCCCGTGCCCGCGCACTTCTTCCTGGCGCCCCAGGACCGGCGCCACCGGGCCTACGAAGCCACGGCGCCCGCGGGGAACGCTCTCCTCCGGGGGGTGGAGGCGGGAGAATACCTGCTGAAGACGCGCAAGACCGGCGAACGCAGCGGGAGCACCTTCCCACCCCGGTCGGTGCGGATCCCCGAGCGGGGAGAGGTGGACCTCACCGCCGAGGCGCAGCCCTGACTCGCTTCAGCGAAGTCCCGTAAGTCATCAATCTTGCTGTCGCTCTACACCTGCGAACAGGTGGAGGATGCGTTGTGGACATGAATCTGAACGGCACGATCCACTTCAAGCACGTCTATGCGACGAACATGGAAGACTGGGGCGTCCTGGCCCTACCACGATCTCAGGATGCCGCAGCGGCAGGTCGCCGCTATCACCTTGGCGATCCGGTCCTGCTAGCCATTCCTCTCAAACCCAAGGAAGTCGCAGGCCCGGTCCCCGCTGAAGTATGCGGCCGGGTATTCGCCGTTTGTACTCTGGCGGTGATCGCAAGCACCGCCACACGCGAGATCGCAAACCCGGAAATGGTCCGCCAGTATCCAGGCGTGGTCGAGCGGTGGGACACGGCGCTCCCCATTCTGAAGCTCTGGCGGCTGCCCAATCCTCGGCCGTACAGCGAGTTCGGGCAGGAGCTCGTCGAAACGGCTCGGACACGCAGAGGCCAGTTGATTCAATTGGTAGCACCTGCCCCTGCGGCGGAGGTCCGACATTGGCTCGGGTCGGTCCGCTGCGACGAGGCAAAGTTGATCCACTCGAGCAGGGTCAAGGCGTTCCTAACCCGCTTCAGCAAGGTCCCGTAAGTCAGTCCACCTGGAGGGGTCATCTGCCCCTTCCGAGTGCGGTTGGCGACTTACCTGAAGGGGGTTAGCGGAAACACTGCGTCCGGTCCCGTGGAGACGGCGCTAGCCACTCGCGGGTATCCTCCGGGATGGGACAGCACAACGGGAGGGCGTTGATGCGCGAGGCGAACCGCGGGTGGCTGCCGGGCATCGGGGGCATCATCGGAGTGCTGCTGCTGCTCGCGCTGCTGTACGGCTCGCGCATCAACGCCCTCCCGTTGTGCTGTCCCATCCCGGAG
>NZ_RAWD01000024.1:0-51054 GCF_003612065.1 Corallococcus sp. CA047B | reverse complement strand
CGGTCCGGACCGCGCGCAGAAGCTGCGCTTCACCGACGCCTCCGAAGCAGAGACCAAGGCCGCGGTGAAGAAGGAGCAGGAAGAGCAGATCGGCACCCACCCCAAGGGCCGTCAGTTCTACACGCAGGCCCAGAAGGACCTGGACGCCGGCAACCCTTCCGCCGCTGAACGCAACCTGAAGATGGCGCTCACCTACGAGCCCTCCAACGCCCGTTACAAGGAAACCCTCGCGGAAGCGCAGAAGCAGGCCGCGGAGAAATCCAAGGGCGATTCATCGTTCAAGATCCGCTGAGCGCGCGCGGCACCGGGAGTCCCATCCATGGTCATCGACCTCATCCTCCTGGGCCTGGTGCTCTTCTTCGGCATCCTGGGCGCCATGTCCGGCGCGTCCCGGCAGGTGGCCAACACCGCGGGCCTCGCGGTGGGCTACTTCGTCTCACGCAAGCTCGCGCCCATCGTGGGCCCCAAGCTCGCCGTCGCCATGGGCGCCCCGCTGCTCGTGGGCACCCTGGCCGGAACGGTGCTCCTCTTCGTCGTGACGTGGCTCACCGTGCGCTACGCCCTGAGCGCGCTGCTCGTGCGCTTCCTCTCCGGGAGCAACCCGGACGAGCGCGGCCTGGACCGCACCCTGGGCTTCGTCCTGGGCAGTGGGAAGATGGCCGCCATCTTCTGGGTCAGCCTGAGCGCGCTCACCTTCCTGGAGCAGCACGTCGTCGTCGCCGGCAAGCGCGTGGGCGTGTCCCCCATGGGCTCCGTCTCCTTCGAGATGGCCCGCCGCTACAACCTCTTCGAACTCACCCAGTTCGCGCCCCTGAAGGACCTGGTCCGCGTGGCCCAGGCCACCCAGGACCCGGAGCGCGCGCGCAAGCTCCAGGACGACCCGGCCTTCAAGGCGCTGCTCAAGGATCCGCGCTTCCAGGCCGCCCTCAAGCAGCAGGACCTCAAGGGCGCCCTCCAGCGCGGCGACTCCCAGGCCCTGCTGCGCAACGACGCCATCCTTCAGCTCATCCAGGACCCGCAGACGGCGGCGCGGTTGGGCGCCGCCGCTCGGGCCTCGGAGAAGACGTCCGTCAAGCGTTGAGCTCGACGTCGTCCAGGCTGGACAGGCGCGCCTTCACGAACTCCGCGTCCACCGCCACCTGACGGTGCCGGCGCTCGGGCGCCTCGAACATGACGTCCGACATCACGTGTTCCAGGATGGAGCGCAGGCCTCGCGCGCCCAGCCCTCGCGCCACGGAGTAGCGCACCACCTCGCGCAGGCCGGCCTCCGGGAACTCCAGCTCGATGTCGTCCAGGGACAAGAGCTCCTTGAACTCCCGGGTGATGGCATCGGGCGGCTCGGTGAGCACGCGCAACAGCTCCGGCTCTCCCAGCCGCTCCAGTTGCACCATCACCGGCATGCGGCCCAGGAACTCCGCCATCATCCCGAAGTCCACCAGCTGCTTCGTGGAGATGCGCTTCTCCTTGCGCTTCGCGCCCGTCGCGTCCGCGCCGAAGCCCATGGCCCGGCCGCCGTCGTCGCCAAAGTCGTGCAGGTCGCTGAACGTGCCCGCGCAGATGAAGAGGATGTCGCGCGTGTCCACCTGCACGAAGTCGCTCTTGTTCCACGCCTGGGTGACGTTCATGGGCACGTGCACCTCGCGCCCTTCCAGCAGTTTCAGGAGCGACTGCTGGACACCTTCACCGCCGATGTCGCGGCTGCCAGCGCCGTTGCGGGCGCCCTGCGTGCGGCGGGCGATCTTGTCCACCTCGTCGATGAAGATGATGCCCCGCTGGGTGTCCTCCACGGAGTGGTTCGACTTGAAGAGCAGGTCGGACACCATCACCTCCACGTCCTTCCCGTAGTAGCCCGCCTCCGTGTACTCGGTGGCGTCCACGGTGGTGAAGGGCACGTTGAGGATGTCCGCCAGGTTGCGTGCGATGTGCGTCTTGCCGCTGCCCGTGGGTCCGATGAGCAGGATGTTGGACTTCTTGATGAGGGACTGACGGCGCATCCGGCGTGCCTGGATGCGCTTGAGGTGGTTGTGCGCCGCGATCGCCACCGCGCGCTTCGCGGCGTCCTGTCCGATGACGAAGCGATCCAACCGCTCGAAGATCTCCCGCGGGGTCAAAGGTGCTTCTTCCCTGCGTGCGGACGACTCCATGTACCCTCCCCTTCTCTCCACTCGGCCTCCCTGGGCTTCCCAGGTGGAAGGGTAGGAATTGGATGCTGACCGGCCCAGCAGGGCCAGCACTGGAACGGGGGCCCCTGCCCGCCTGCCTGCTCCACGAACAGGCGGCTATTGAATGCCCGGGACGTTTCCGATAGTCCGGCCCCCCTCCCTTGTTCATGGGAGTTTCCATCCGCCGCAGGCCCCTACCCGGAGGCAACGAAACAACGATGGCCGCTACCGCCCCTCAGCACCGCTGGACCCTGGCCGATGCCCATGAGCTCTACGGAATCCGGAACTGGGGCTCGCCCTACTTCGGCATCAACGACAAGGGCCACGTGTGCGTCCACCCGGACGGGCCCACCGCTCCGAGCATGGACCTCAAGGAGCTGGTGGACGAGGTCCGCCGCCGGGGCATCGGCCTGCCGCTGCTCCTGCGCTTCACGGACGTGCTGCGCCACCGCGTCGTCCACCTGAACAACGCGTTCAAGAAGGCCATCGCGGACCAGGGCTACAAGGGCCTGTACCGGGGCGTGTACCCCATCAAGGTGAACCAGCACCGCTACGTGGTGGAGACCATCATCGAGGCGGGCAAGGAGTTCACCTACGGGCTGGAGGCCGGCAGCAAGCCGGAGCTGCTCGCGGTGATGGCGCTCCTGGACAACGAGGACGCGCTCGTCATCTGCAACGGCTACAAGGACGAGGAGTACATCGAGACGGCGCTCTTCTATTCGCGCCTGGGCCGCAACGTCATCCTCGTGGTGGAGAAGCCCAGCGAGCTGCCCCTCATCGCGGAGGTCGCCCGCCGCACCGGCATCGCGCCCCGGCTGGGCATGCGCGTGAAGCTGTCCACGCGCGGCGCCGGCAAGTGGGAGGCGAGCGGAGGCGACCGCTCCAAGTTCGGCCTGTCCTCGTCGGAGCTGATGTCCTGCATCGGCTTCATGAAGGACGCGGGCCTGCTGGCCTCCTTCGAACTCTTGCACTTCCACCTGGGCAGCCAGATCTCCAACATCCGCAACGTGAAGAACGCGCTGCGCGAGGTGGGCTGCTTCTACGTGGAGGTGGCCCGCCAGGGCGCCCCGCTGAAGTACCTGGACGTGGGCGGCGGCCTGGGCGTGGACTACGACGGCTCCCAGACGAACTTCGCCTCCTCCATGAACTACACGACGGAGGAGTACGCCAACGACGTCGTCTTCGGCGTGATGGAGGCCTGCGACCGCGCGGGCGTGCCGCACCCCACGCTCGTCTCCGAGTCCGGCCGCGCCGTCGTCGCGCACCACGCCGTGCTGGTGGTGGACGTGCTGGGCACGAGCGAGTTCGACCCGACGCAGACGCCCGACAAGGTGGATGAGAAGGCGCCCTCCGTGGTGCGCAACCTCTGGTCCACCTTCCGCGAGGTGACGAACAAGAACGTCATCGAGGCCTTCCACGACGCGCAGGACGCCAAGGAGGAGAGCCTCCAGCTCTTCAGCCTGGGCCACCTGTCGCTGGAGCAGCGCGTGGCGGCGGAGAACCTCTACTGGGCCATCTGCCACAAGATTCTTCGCGTGGCGCGTGAGTCCGGGGAGATTCCGGAGGAGCTGGAGGCGCTGGAGAAGCAGCTCAGCGACACCTACTTCTGCAACTTCTCCGTGTTCCAGTCCCTGCCGGACTCGTGGGCCATTGATCAGCTCTTCCCGATGATGCCCATCCACCGCCTCGCGGAGAAGCCGACCCGGCGCGCGACGCTGGCGGACATCACCTGCGACTCGGACGGGAAGATCGAGCACTTCATCGACAAGCGGGAAGTGAAGGACGCGCTGGAGCTGCACGCGCTCAACAGCGACGACTACTACCTGGGCATCTTCCTGGTGGGCGCGTACCAGGAGATCCTGGGCGACCTGCACAACCTCTTCGGGGACACGCACACGGTGCAGGTGTCGCTGGCGCCGGGCGGCGGCTACCTCATCGACCATGTCGTCGCGGGCGACACGGTCACCGAGGTGCTCAACTACGTCAGCTACAACAAGGACGACCTCGTCGCGAAGCTGCGCAAGTTCACGGAGCTGGCGCTGCGCCAGGGGCGCATCACCCTGGACGAGTCGCGCAACCTGCTGCGCGTCTATGAGGACGGCCTGTCGGGCTACACGTACCTGGAGCGGGAGGTGGACGCGACGTTCACCTCCGCCAGCCAGCTGCGCCTGCTGCCCGGACCCGAAAACGGCGGTGTCCGTCCTCCGGTGTCACCCTCGGGCACCTGATGCCCTGAAGGCTCAGGCCTCCGTCGGGGCCGGCACCTGTTCGCCGGTCTCGACGGACGTGTCCATGAACGCGGCCTCCGTCGCGCGCAGGCGCAGGTTCTGGAGCGTGAGCAGCTGTCCGTCCGCGCGCTCGGCCAGGAAGGCGAAGTCGAACCGCGCCAGGCGCGGATCCTTCGCGGCCACCTTCTCCAGGCTCTTCCACAGGGACACCCGGCCGTGGGAGCCCACGCACAGGCCCTCCAGCTCCACCAGCCGGCTCAGCGGGGAGTAGCGCAGCCAGGAGCCATTGAGCTTCAGCCGCGACAGCTTCTCCACCACCCACGCGCCGCCCACCTTCAGCGGATCCGGCTTCACCTCCAGCGCGGACATCACCGCCAGGAGCGTGGCGCGGTCCTGCTCCAGCAGCGGAATCAGCGAGGACAGAGAGGCGCCCACGGGGTTGCTGCGGTTCTCGTGCTCCGTCCTGCACGCCAGGTCCACACCCACCGTGGAGCCCAGGAGGTGGTCGTTCAGGTAGATGCCCAGTCGCTTCAGGTTCATGCGGCGTGTCCTCCCCAGAGCTTCAAAAAGCTTCAGCCCAGGGTGGGCACTCGGCCGCGCGGCGGCATCTTGAATCCGGGGGCGGGAGGGCAGCCGGCCAGACAGGCCCCCGCCCTCCGCCCCGGCACAGCGGTTCAGTCCGGGTAGCCGAACGACGCCGTCACCTTCGTGTCCGGGTGCAGGCTGCGCGACACCGGACACTCATGGGCAATCTTCTCCAGCAGGGCCCGCTGGGGCGGAGCAAGGCCGGAGGGCATGAGGATGGACAGCACCAGCTCCGCGATGCGGCGCGGCGGCGGGCTCATCCGCTTCTCCACCTTCGCGCTCACCTCGCCCAGGGTGATGCCCTCCCGGGCCGCCGTCAGGTGCATGGTCGTCACGACGCAGGAGGCGAGCGCCGTGGCCACGAGGTCCGTGGGGGAGAAGCTGCCCCCGGTGCCGCCGTTGTCCTTCGGCGCCTCCGTGGGCAACGTCGCGCCGGACGGGCCGTGCGTCACCTGGGTCTTGAACTGCGGGGCGCTCACCAGGGTCATCACCACGCCCGTCGCGGGCGCTGCAGGCTGAACACTCATCACCGGCTCCTTGGGACTTCGCGGACTGCGAGGAAGGGGGACCTTCTCTAACGGACGTAGGCGTCGTGGGCCTTCGCGTCCTTCTTGGTGGAAGGCTCGGCCTCCTCGACGCTCCAGTCCAGGGTCTTCATCAGCGCCTTGCTGCGCTTCTTGACGTCCGCGTCCAGGAACTTCACGGCGTCGTCCATCTTGTCCATCAGCCGCATGGGCTTGCGCTTGTTCTTCGGCTCGCTGAACAGCGCGTGCGTGAGCCAGGGGAACACCGCCGTCACGTCGCAGTGCACGTACATGGAGCCCGTCTCCACGGCCTCCACGGACACCTTGCCCCACGTGTGGCCCTCACCGGCCGGGCAGCTGGACAGCGCGCCGTTGTCCACCGGGTCCACGCAGAACTGCACGTCGATGTCGAAGCCCGACGTGGGGACGTTGAGGATTTGATCCAGCAGGGGCTCGCCCTGGAGCGTGTAGTTCTTGGGCACGCCGCCGCCCAGGATCCAGATGGCCAACTTCCCGCTGCCGTTGTGGCGGCAGTAGTGCTGCATCGCGGCCATGGAGAAGACGTCTTCGTTGATGTCGAGCTCGAACTTGAATTCGTCGCCCAGGAGGCGCTTCAGCTTCACGACGTTGAGGAAGATGGAGCCGTCCTGCACCGCGCCCACCCAGATGGGGACGCCGTGCTTGTAGCAGGTGGACAGGAGCGACGGCTGCTTGACGCCCAGCTCCTTCTCGATGCCGTGGATGGCCTTGCCCAGGAGGTAATGGAACTCCGGCGTGGTCATCTTCTTCTGGAACTGGGGCTGCCGGAGGATGGCGGAGAAGAGGCGGTCGGTGTCGAGCAGCGCCTCCTCCCAGAAGCCCAGGTCGTAGATGCGGATGATGCGCGCCAGGCGGTACTGGAGGTCGCCCGCGTTGGGGTTCACCTCGCGGATGCCGTGGCCGATGATGCGGTGGGCGTCGTGGTAGAGGTTCGCGCCGGTGGTGGTGATGGCGGAGATGATGCCCTTCTCCACCAGCGGGATGAGGCAGGACTGGTGGAGGCCCGCGGGCGTCATCGCGCCCGACAGCGTCAGGAAGATGGACGCGTCCTGCTGCACCGACTGCTGCATCAGTTCGAACGCGGTGCGCTCCTGCCGGCCCACATAGGCGCTGAACGCGTGCGCGAGCAGCTCCGCCGGCTTCTCCTTGCCGGTGATGGGGCGAGGGTCGGCCTTGCGCGCGTTCGCGTAGGCGGCGCGAAGGGTGGACTTCTTCGGGGTCGGGGTCTTGGCCATGGCGCGGCGATCTAACACCGCCGGCCAGACAAGGGGAGGCCCGGCTTCAACCCAGCCCCTCCCCAAGAGGCAGGCAGGCGACAGGAACAAACCGCTGTCCGTGCTGATTCACACAGGGCCCGCTCTTCCGGCCCCCTGTCGCATGGACATGGCATAAGAGTGCCTGCCTTCCCGCACGGCCCCCTGGAGGGCCCGCCATGATCGACCTGCATTCGCACACCACCGCCAGTGACGGCCAGTACCCGCCCGCGACGCTGGTGGCGCGCGCCGCCGCCGCCGGGGTCACGGTCCTGGCGGTGACGGACCACGACACGGTGGCGGGACTCGCCGAGGCCCGGGAGGCCGCCCGCGCCCATGGCGTGGAGCTGGTGCCCGGAATCGAGCTGTCCGCCTTCGTCCACGGCAAGGAGGCCCACATCCTGGGTCACTTCCTGCACCCGGAGGACCCGGAGCTGGCGCGCTTCGCGGACCGGCTGCGCGACGAGCGCACGCAGCGCATGGAGGCCATGGTCGCGCGCCTGCGCGAGCTGGGCTTCCCGGTGCGCATGGAGCAGGTGCTCAAGGTGGCCGGGGACGCGCAGTTGGGGCGGCCGCACCTGGCGCGGGTGCTGGTGAACCAGGGCTGGTGCATCGACATGAAGGCCGCCTTCGACCGCTTCCTGGGCACCGGCCGCGCGGCGTGGGTGGAGCGCTTCAAGCTGGAGGGCGCGGAGGCCATCCGCCTCATCCGCAACGCGGGCGGCACCGCGACGCTCGCCCACCCCGGCTCGTCGAAGATGGAGCGCGTGGAGATCAAGGCGCTGGCGCTGGCGGGCCTGTCCGGCCTGGAGGTGCTGAGCGCGGACCACAACCCGGGCCTGCGGCAGAAGTACCTGGCGCTGGCGGCGGAGTTCGACCTGGTGCCCACCTTCGGCAGCGACTTCCACGGCGAGGAGGTGTCGCCGGACCACCGCCTGGGCGTCGCGGCCATGCCCCCGGAGCTGTTCCAGAAGCTGCGCGCCCGCGCGCCGTCCGCCTCGGCCTGAAGCGCCCGCCGCGCTCAGGAGCGCGGTGACTGGGTCTTGAAGCGGCTCGTCACGGCGGTGAGCCCTTCCGCGACGGACTGGAGGTCCTGGGCGATGCGGGTGGTGCGCCCGGTGGCGTCCACGCCCTGCTTCACCAGGTCCGCCACGTTGCGGGCCCCCTGCACCGCCTGCTCGCTGGACTGACGCTGCTGCCGCGTGGCGATGGTGATCTGCCGCGCCGCCTCGCTGGTGCCGCGCGCCAGGTCCACGATGCGCAGGAAGACGGCGGACGCCTGCTCGGCCACCTCCACGCCCCGGTCGCTCGTCGCCATGCCCACCCGGGCCTTGGACGCGGCCTCTTCTCCGGAGTCCTGCACCTTCTCCACGATGCGGGCGATGTCGCGCGCGGACGCGGACACGTTCTCCGCGAGCTTGCGCATCTCCGCGGCCACCAGTGAGAAGCCCCGGCCCACGTCGCCCGCCTTGGTGCCCTCCAGCGCCGCGTTGAGCGCCAGGAGGTCGCTTCGCTCCGCCACCTGGTTGATGACCTGGGCGATTTTCGAGACCTGCTGCAGGTCCTTGTTCAACCCGACGATGGCGTCCGCCACGCCCTTGGACTCGATGCGGATGTCGTTGATGCCGCCCACCACCTGGGCCACCACCGCCATCGCCTCCGCCACCGCGTCGTGGGTGCGCCGGGCGCTCGTCTCCACCACCTCCGTGGAGGAGGAGATCTGCTCGGCGGTGCGGCTCAGCTCCTCGAAGGTCGCGGCGATCTGCTGCGCGTACGCCGCCTGCTGGCTGATGACGTGCTCCTGATCCGCGGAGGCGCCCATCAGGCCGCGCGACGCGCTGGACAGCTGCTCGGTGCGCGACACCAGCTCCATCACCGTGGAGCGCAGCGTGCCCAGCATCTCGTTGAAGGAGGTCGCCATCAGCCGCACCTCGCCGGCGGCGGACACGTCCAGCTCGCCCCGGGACACGTCGCCCCGGGCCACCTCGCGCGCCACCTGCGTGACGCGCGACACGGGGTCCGCGATGGCGCGGCTGATGATCACCGCCAGCCCCAGGCCCAGCACCGCGGCGCCCAGGTAGCCCAGCAGCGAATAGCCCTCCGTCGCGGACATCGCGGCCTGCACCTCCTGGGTGCCGAAGCCCGCGCGGTACACGAGGCCGCCATGCTCACAGCGCACCACCACCGACTCCGGAGGCCGCGCCACCGTGCACCCGCCGGACGGGGAAGCCGCCGGCAGCGCCAGGCTTGCCGGGACCCGGCCCCGGGACTCGATGACCGTCCCGTCCTCGCGGGACAGCTCCTGGAACAGGAGCGTGAAGCCGCCGGACTCCACCTGGGCGAAGACGTCATCGCGCCGCGCGCGGGCCTCCGGCGACGTGTCCGCGAGCGTCATGGCCGGGTGGCGGGACACCAGCGTCCCCACCGTCAGGGCCCGCCGCGACAGCACCTCCAGGGCGGCGGCGTGCTGCCGGGCCGGGAAGTACACGCTGCTGAAGAACACCACCGCGAGGCACGGAAGCAGCACCGCGATCGCCACCTGCATCCGTAAACTCAGACGGCCCCACATGTCGGGTGCTCCCAGGCGATGATCGGAAGCCCGTGACGCTAGGCGTGGCCCCCCCCAGCGTCAAACGCCGCCTGGAGATGTCGCGCCCGGGGCGTGCGGGCGCGGTCGGAGCGGAGCGGCAGGCGGATGAGCGGGCCTGATGGGCGCGGCATTTCGGCCGTCTTCTCAAGGGGTTGGCGCTTCCGGGGCGGGGGCGTTTCCCTTTGACACGGCGCCAGCGGTGTCATTAGGTTCCGCGCCCGATGACTACACCCCTCGCACCGTACCTGCCGCTGCTGGTGGTGCTCCTGCTGGCCGGCGTCCTCGCGATGATCATCCCGCAGGTCACCAGCCGCCTGGGCCCCAAGCGCCCGAGCACGACCAAGTCGGCCCCCTTCGAAGCAGGCTCCGAGTCGAGCGGTCCGGCCCGTCAGCGCTTCGCCGTGAAGTTCTACGTGATCGCGCTGTTGTTCATCGTGTTCGACGTGGAAGCGGTGTTCCTGTACCCCTGGGCGGTGAACTTCCAGGCGCTCGGCTGGTTCGGCTACACGGAGATGCTGGTTTTCGCGTCGACCCTGGTCGTGGGCCTTATCTACGTCTGGAAGAAGGGCGCCCTGGACTGGGAGAGCTGAGACATCATGGCTGACACCGACATTGCTCCGATCATCGCCACCCGCCGGGACGAGGCCACGGGCTTCTTCCAGAAGCTGGTGTCCAAGGGCCTGGGTTGGGCCCGCAAGTACTCCCTCTTCACGTACCCGTACGCCACCGCCTGCTGCGGCATGGAGTACATGTCCGTGGCCGCCAGCCGGCACGACATCTCGCGCTTCGGCGCGGAGTTCCCGCGCTTCTCGCCGCGTCAGGCGGACCTGCTGATGGTGGTGGGCACCATCAACCTGAAGCAGGCCCCCATCCTCAAGCGCGTCTACGAGCAGATGACCGAACCCAAGTGGGTCGTGTCCTTCGGCGTGTGCGCGTCCTCGGGCGGCTTCTACGACAACTACGCGGTGCTCCAGGGCATCGACCGCATCATCCCGGTGGACGTCTACATCCCCGGCTGCCCGCCGCGCCCAGAGCAGGTGCTGGACGGCCTGATGCTGCTGCAGGAGAAGATCGGCAACCAGGTGCACCGCCTGCGCGACACCGGTCAGCCCAACCAGACGGCGGCCGACCACGCCCGCCTGCTCTCCAGCGGCAAGTAGTCCTTCACCCTCACGCTGATCCGAACGGGCCCCGCGCCGCCTCTTGAACGAGGCCGGTGTCGGGGCCCGCGGCGTTCCAGGGGCTACCAGCGGTGGTACGCGGGGTGCCCTTCCTTCACCGCGACGAAGGTGCCCCGGCAGGTGGCCGTCACCTTGCCGCCCGCGGTGAGCGTGGCCTCGATGACGGCGCGGTCGCCCTGGATGTCCACGGGCTTCGCGGACAGGTGCACCGGCCCGGCCATGGGCGTGGGCCGCTTGAGGACGATGGCGTAATCCGCGGTGACGGTGCACGGCGGGGAGTCCGCGCCCTGCGCCTTCATCAGGTGGTAGGCGGCCGTCCAGTTGCTGTGACAGTCCAGCAGCGCGCCGATGATGCCGCCGTTGAGCACGCCGGGGAACGCCTGGTGGTGGTCCTCCGGCGTCCAGTCCGCGACGACGAGGTCACCCTCCACGCGGCTGCGGATGCGCAGTCCCTTCGGGTTGGCCGGGCCACACCCGAAGCAGGCGTTGTGGGGGGCGTACGTTTCCTGGAGGCCGGGGGTTTCGGTCGTCGACATGGCCGGCGACTCTACGTGAAGCGGCCCCGGCGGTGCGCTCGCGCACGTCGTCCAGCCAGGCCGCGAGCGCCTCCGCGTCCGCCCCTTCACAGTCGCCCGAACAGGTCCGCCGCAGGGAGCCGTCCGCCTGCGGCCGGTCCACCCACCAGCGCTCGCCGTCGAAGGCGCCCGAGTCCTTCTCGCGCAGCACCGCCGCGTCGGCCACCTCGCCCATCTCCACCACGCCATCCGGGCGCAGGCGGTACGCGTCGAAGGTGCGCGGCGCGCCGGGCCAGTGGCCGGGGTCGAAGACCTCCGGGCTCACGTGCGTGTAGCCCGTCTCCGCGTACAGCGGCGCGAACGGGCGCTCCTCTCCGCGCAGGAGCGGCGTGAGCGACAGGCCGTCGACTTCCGGCAGCGAGGGCAGGCCGGACAGCTCCAGCAGCGTGGGGCCCACGTCCACCAGGCGCGCCAGCGCATCCACCTGCGCGGGCCCCAGGCCCCGGCCTCCGGGCAGCTTCACCGCGAGCAGGATGCGGTTCTCCTCTTCGCCCAGACGCGCTCCGTGCACGGACGTCGCGCCCGCCAGGTCCGGTCGGTCCGCGTGGAAGCTCTCGCCGTGATCCGACAGCAGCACGATGAGGGCGTCGTCGTAGCGGCCGGAGCTTCGGAGCGCGTCCAGCAGCGTACCCACCTGCGCGTCCGCCTGCGCGAGGAGTTCGTCGTAGAGGCCCTCGGAGCCCTCGCGGTTCCAGGCGCCCTTCGCACCCGGCGTCACCGGGGCGAAGTGCATGCGCAGCCGGCGGTCCAGCGGTTCGGTGGGGGGCACGTAGCGGCGGTAGAACGGGTACACCGGGTCGCCGGGGAAGTGCGCCGCCGTGGCGTGGAAGGCGAAGAGCAGCGGGCCCTCGGAGGCCTCCGACACGAGTCCGTGGGACAGGCGCTCGGCGTAGCCCATCGGATCATGGATGCCGGCCAGCGCGCGGTTGTCGATGAACTCCGGCACCCAGGCGGCGCCCACGGAGTTGTCCGCGAAGAGGCCCAGGGCCCGGTAGCGCAGCTTCTCCAGCGCGAAGTTGAGCGCGCCGCGTGGGGGCTGCCAGCGACGGGTGAAGCCGGAGGCAGGGCCCTCGAAGTGGAAGCGCGAGCAGTCAGTGGCGAACACCGTGCGCCAGCCGGCCTCCGAGAACCGGTCCGCGAAGGTGGGCGCCAGCACCACGCGCGCATCGGACGTCAGCGGGTAGCGCACGCCGGTGCGGTACGGCCAGCGCGCGGTGAGCAGCGAACGCCACGCGGGCTCCGTCTGCGCCACCGGCGTGTAGGCCCGGGTGAACAGCGTCGCATCCTGGAGGAAGCGCTCCACGTGCGGAGCCACCCCGCGACCCGTGCGGCCCAGTCGGTCCGGACGGAACGCATCGATGCCGATGACCACCACCAGCGGCTTGCGGTCCGGCTTCGTGGAGGGGCGGACCACGACTCCCGCGCCCAGCGCCAGCGCCACTCCCGCGCCGACCATCCACCAGCCGAAGCCCCCTCCCTGCCCGACGGATGCATCCGACGCAGGAGTGGCTGCCGAAGCAGGCACGGAAGCCGAACCCGGGGTCGGCACCGAAGCCACCTGCCCCGCCCCACGGCGCAACGCCAACCACGCCCGCGCGCCCAGCACCGTCAGATGCACGGCCACCCACGCACCCGCCGCCGCGCGCGCCTGCCATGGCTCGCCGTGATCCACCAACCACGCCAGCACCGGCCGCACCGCCGGCAGATCATCGAAGAGCGCGGGACGCGCAAGCGCCCGGTCCCAGGCCCAGAACAGCAGCAGTCCCACCCAGTGCAGGATCGTCACGCCCAGCGCCGCCCACCCACCGCGCCGGATCCACGCCCGCGCCAGCACCGCGGCGGCCAGCCCCAGCAGTCCACCCGCCACCAGATAGACAGTGGCCACGCGAAGGACGACGCCCGGCAGCAACGGACGCACGGCCGCCGCGAGCGCCGCGTACGGGCCGTCGAGCGGGATGTCCACGCCCACCACCCCGGCCTTGAGCAACCACGCCGTCTCGGCGGCGAACAACAGGAGCCCCAGCAGGGAGCCCAGGGCCAGGCGCCCCGAACCGGCGCGGAGGAAGGAGGCGACGGACCGCACGGACATGACCCCTGCGTCTACTCTGTCCGGGCATTCCCTGGCCACGTCTGTGTTCCACCGGGCTTTCCGGGACTCCCCGACGTGCGTCGGCATCCCACTCGTTGCAAGATGGCCCTGGGATGTTCCAGGCCGACGCGTCCGTCGGTCGGGGGGACCGCTTGCCATCCACCACCACGCCCAGCGACAGCCTCCAGCAGTCCGTACGCCGCGCGCTCGACGTGGAGCGTCAATCCAATGGCCGCCATCTGGCCTGGGTCCGCCTGGGCGCGGTGAGCGTCCTGTTCGGGATGGCGGTCTACCTGGGTCGCGGGCGCGACCTGCATGACTGGGACGTCTACCTGGGGCCGTTCGCGCTGTACCTGGTCTGCACATCCGTCGTCGCCGTGGCGGTGACCGCCTCCGCGCGCATCGCCCGCTGGGCATCGCTGTCCGTCGCGTTCGTGGACGTACCCGCCGTGTACTGGCTCCAGCACCTGGCGCTGCCGGTGTCCCCCTCTCCGGGCGGAGTGGCCGGCTTCACGCTGGGCATCTTCGCGGCGCTGGTGCTGTTGTCCGCGCTGAGCCTGCGCCGGCCCGTGATGCTGCTCGTCACGGCGATCGCCGTCGTCGCGGAAGTGGCGCTCCAGCGAGAGGCCGCCATCGGGGGGGGGGCCCAGGTGGCCGGCGCGGTGATGCTGGCCATGACGGCGGCGGGCGCGGCCCGGCTGCTCCAGCGGATCCGCTCGCTGTCCGCCGCGGTCACGAACGAGGAACTCCAGCGCGCGCGCCTGGGCCGCTACTTCTCCCCCGCCGTCGCCGAGCGCCTCCAGGACCGCGACTCCCCCACCCCGGAGCTGCGCGAGGTGTCCGTGCTGTTCGCGGACGTGCGCGACTTCACCTCGATGAGCGAACGGCTGCCCCCCGAGCAGGTGGTCACCATCCTCAACGAGTACTACGGCCGCATGGTGGAGGTGGTGTTCCGCCACGGCGGCACGCTCGACAAGTTCATCGGGGACGCACTCATGGTGTACTTCGGCGCCCCGCTGCCGGACGCCCACCATGCCCGGAGCGCCACCCGGTGCGCGCTGGAGATGGTGCGCGAGCTGGAAGCCGTCAACGCCGAGCGCGCCGCCAGGGGCGAGCCAGGCCTGCGCATGGGCGTGGGCGTGCACTCCGGTCCCGTGGTGCTGGGCAACATCGGTTCGCCCTTCCGGCGCCTGGAGTACACCGCCATTGGCGACACGGTGAACCTGGCCAACCGCATCGAGCGGCTGACCAAGGGCTTCGGGGTGGCCGTGCTCGTCTCCCAGGCGACCCGCGACCGGGCGGGTGACGCCTTCCGCTGGGAGCCCGCCCCGGTCGCCATCGTCCCCGGCAAGAGCCAGCCGGTGGTGACCTTCGTCCCCTCCACCGACGAGGAAGCGCCGGCCCTGGGAGCAGGCGCCGCGGCCTGAGCGTCGCCGCCTGCCTGTCACCAGGCAGGGGGTTGATCGCGACGCGGGCTACTGGGCCACCTAAGTGGCCTACATGGTTGAGGGTTTACGTTGACGCCTCCCGCGAACGGTCCTTATAAAGCCGCGGTTTCCTCTGTCGTTATTCGAGGCCCCCCTTGAGCATTTTCGCGTTGGACCGGGTCGCCGCCCAGTTTCCCGAGGCGGTCGCGGAGCGCTATGTGGACCGCGCTGGCGGAGCCTGGGCCGTCATCCATGCGGAGTGGCTGCCGAAGGTCGCCACGTTCCTGAAGATGGATCCCGAGCTGGACTTCAAGCTGTTCGGCTCCGCGGACGCCGTGGACCGCCTGCACCTGGCGGAGAACGATCCGCGCTTCGAGATCGTCTACTTCCTGTACTCGCTCAGCCGGAAGGAGCACGTGCGCCTGAAGGTGCGCGTCACCGAGACCCGGCCCGAGGTGCCCTCCCTCGCGGCGGTGTACCGCGGCGCGAACTGGTGGGAGCGCCTGGCGTTCGACTTCTACGGCATCCGCTTCGTGGACCACCCGGACCTGCGCCGCATCCTCCTGTACGAGGAGTTCCAGGGCCACCCTTTGCGCAAGGACTACGCGCTGCGTGACCGGCAGCCGCTGATCCCCGAGCGCCCCATCAAGGACATCTTCCGCGGCCCCGGCACCAGCGGCGTCGCCTGACGAGACCTCCCATGGCCGACAGCCACAACACCGACGCGACGAAGCCCTTCAACCCCGACACGGATGGGTTCGCCCACGAGGAGTCGGAGCTCGAAGCCCATCTCCAGTCGAAGCACATGGTCATCAACATGGGCCCGTCCCACCCGGCCACGCACGGCACCGTGCGGCTGAAGGTGGAGCTGGAAGGCGAGACGATCGTCAAGATCGATCCGGAGATCGGCTTCCTCCACCGCGGCTTCCAGAAGAGCTGCGAGAACGTCACCTGGACGCAGTGCCTGCCGTACACGGACCGGCTCAACTACCTGTCCGCGATGATGAACAACTTCGGGTTCCTCAACGCCGTGGAGAAGCTCATCGGCCTGGAGATCCCCGAGCGCGCCCAGTACATCCGCGTCATCGGCAGTGAGCTGCACCGGCTCACCGACCACCTGACGTGCGTGGGCGCCACCGGCCTGGAGATGGGCGGCTTCGCGCCGTTCCTCTACGGCATGGAAGCGCGCGAGCTCATCCAGGACCGCGTCACGGAGCTGACCGGCGCGCGCCTCACCACCAGCTTCGGCCGCGTGGGTGGCATCAACCGCGACCTGCCGGAAGGCTGGATCCAGAAGGTCCACAAGACCCTCACCCGCACCGAAGAGCTGCTCCAGGAGATGGACGGGCTGCTCACGCGCAACCGCATCTTCGTGGACCGCACCAAGGGCACCGGCGTCATCTCCGCCGCGGACGCCATCGACTACGGCTGGACGGGCCCCGCCCTGCGCGCGTGCGGCATCGACCACGACCTGCGCAAGACGCACCCGTACTGGGTCTACGAGCGCTTCAACTTCGAGTCGGTGGTCGGCGAGCACGGCGACAACTACGACCGCTACCTGGTGCGCCTGGAGGAGATGCGTCAGTCCATCAGCATCCTGCGCCAGGCCATCGACACCATCCCGGCCGGCCCCATCATCGTGGACGACTGGCGCATCGCGCTGCCGCCCAAGCCGGAGGTGTACGGCACCATCGAAGGCGTGATGGCGCACTTCAAGCTGGTGATGGAGGGCATCCAGGTGCCCCCCGGTGAAGTCTACGACGCCACCGAGGCCTCCAACGGCGAGCTGGGCTGGTACCTGGTGAGCGACGGTCGCGGCCGGCCGTACAAGGTCCACGTCCGGGCCCCGGGCTTCCCGGTGCTCGCGGCGCTGCCGCACATCATCCAGGGCAAGATGCTGGCGGACCTCGTTCCCACCTTTGACACCATCAACATGATCGGCGGCGAGGTCGAGCAGTGAGCGACAACGACACGAAGAAGCCCACCGGTGACGCGCAGACGCCCCCCAAGGGCGCCCCCACCGACTCGCCCGCGGCCAAGGTTGGCTCGGAGCCGTCCAACCCGCCCGCCGGGCCGAAGATGGACAACCCTCCGGCGGCCGCCAGCGGCCCCACCGGCACGCCTCCGCCCAAGCCGGCGGGAGCGCCGGCCGGCGGTCCTCCGCCCAAGCCGCAGCCCAAGAACCCGGGCTTCGTGACGGCGGTCATCGACGGCAGGGAGGTCGTGGTCAAGCCGGGGACGAACATGATCGAGGCGGCCAAGACGGTCGGCTCGGAGATCCCCTACTACTGCTACCACCCGCGCCTCTCCATCGCGGCCAACTGCCGCATCTGCCTCATCGAGGCGTCCAACGCGCCCAAGCTCGTCCCCGCCTGCCAGACGCCCATGGCCGAGGGTCAGGTCATCAAGACCACGACCCCCAAGGTCAAGGAGCAGCAGCGCTCGGTGATGGAGTTCCTGCTGCTGAACCACCCGGTCGACTGCTCCATCTGCGACCAGGCCGGTGAGTGCAAGCTGCAGGACTACTACATGAAGTACGACTACCGGCCGTCGCGCCTGGAGGGCACCAAGGCCCTCAAGCACAAGCGCAAGGTGCTGGGGCCCCGCGTCGTGCTGGATCAGGAGCGCTGCATCATCTGCACGCGCTGCGTCCGCTTCATGAATGAGATCCCGAAGGAGCCGCAGCTGGGCGTCTTCGGCCGTGGCAGCCACGAGCGCATCGACGTGTTCCCGGGCAACGAGCTGGACAGCAACTACTCGCTCAACACCGTGGACGTGTGCCCGGTGGGCGCGCTGCTCAGCCGCGACTTCCGCTTCAAGGCGCGCTCCTGGTTCCTGTCCGCCACGCCGTCGGTGTGCACGGGCTGCTCGCGCGGCTGCAGCATCTCCGCGGACTGGATGTCCCAGGACACCTACCGCTACCGCCCGCGTGAGAACGAGGCCATCAACAAGAGCTGGATGTGCGACCAGGGTCGCCTGTCCTACCGCGACCTGAACGTGGGCCGCGTGCTGGCCGCCCAGGTGGGCCGCCGCGTGGCCGCGCGGGACACGGTGCAGCCGGCGCTCACGCGCAAGGATGCCGCCGTGGCTGCGGCCAAGGCGCTCAAGCCGCTCGTGGGCTCCTCGCAGCTCGCGGTGCTGGCCTCGCCGCTGGCGTCCAACGAGGACCTGCTCGCGGGCCTGACGTTCGCCAAGGCGAGCCTGGGCGTGACGACGGTGTTCGTGGGCGGCCGGCCGCAGGGCAAGGCCGACCACTACCTGATGACGGCGGACAAGAACCCCAACCGCCAGGGCCTGGCGCTCGTCGCCAAGGGCCTGGGGCTGTCCGTGAAGTCCTTCGAGGAGCTCACCTCCGCCATCAACGCCGGCAAGGTCAAGGCGCTGTACGCGGTGGGCACCGAGGTCCCCACGGACGCGGCCGCCTTCGCCGAGGTCGCGGCGAAGCTGGAGGTGTTCGTCGCGCAGGCGCAGAACGAGTCCCCCGTGACGGCGCAGGCGACGGTGCTGCTGCCGGCGAGCGCGCACATCGAGGACGAGGGCACGTTCACCCAGCAGGACGGCATCACCCAGCGCTTCCGCAAGGCGTACCCCTCCAAGGGCGACGCTTCGCCGCACTGGAAGTGGGCCACGGAGCTGACGCGCGAGCTGGGGGGCGAGGCTGCCCACGCTTCCGCGCGCGACGTGTGGCGGGCGCTCTCCGGGCAGGTGTCCGAGTTCGCCGAGTTCAACTGGGACAAGGCCTCTCCGCCGGACCGGGAGAAGCCGGGCATCAATCCGTTGCCGTCGGGGGCCGACGGCCGTCCGCCGGGCTACCGTGAATTCGGCGCGCCGCGCGTGAGGGGCATCTGACCATGAACCGCATCTTCACAATGTTGTTCGCCATGGCCTTCTGCATCTTCGCCCTCGCGGGCGGGGTGGCCACGGCGTACCTCGTGGGCGGGCTGGTGGAAGAGCACCTGTTCACGGGCGCCAGCCGCCTGACGAACATCCTCTTCCTGATGCTCACCTTCGTGATGATCATCGCCACGCTCCTCACGCTCGCCGAGCGCAAGTGGAGCGCGTTCATGCAGGACCGCGTGGGCCCCAACCGCGCGCGTCTGGCCATCCCGGGCCTGGGCAACCGCTCCCTGGGCGGCATCCCGCACATCATCACCGACGTGCTGAAGATGCTGACCAAGGAGGACTTCGTCCCCGGCACGGCGAACAAGTTCCTCTTCAACCTGGGCCCCGTCCTCGCGTTCGCGCCGGTGTTCGCGCTGTTCGCGGTGGTGCCCGCCGGCCCGTCCGTGACGGTGTTCGGCAAGCACGTGGACATGGTCGTCGCCACGCCGGACTTCGGCATGCTGTACGTGCTCGCCATCGCGTCGCTCGCGGTCTACGGCACGTCGCTGGCCGGCTGGTCCTCCAACAACAAGTTCGCCCTGCTGGGCGGCGTGCGCGCCTCCGCGCAGATGATCTCCTACGAAGTGGCGCTGGGCCTGGCGCTGGTGGGCCTGTTCCTGGCGTTCTCCTCCGTGCAGATGCCCGCGCTGGTGGGTGACGTGGGCAACGCGCTGGTCGCCGGCACCGGGCAGGCGCGCTACCTGTGGCGCTCCGACGGCGCGTTCGACCTGGGGCTGCCCGCGTGGGGCATCTTCATCCAGCCGCTGGGCTTCATCGCCTTCTTCGTGGCGTCCTTCGCGGAGACCAAGCGTGCGCCGTTCGACGCGCCCGAAGGCGAGTCGGAGATCATCGGCTACTTCGTGGAGTACTCCGGCATGAAGTTCGGCATGTTCATGATCTCCGAGTTCATGGAGGTCGTGGTGCTGGCCGGTGTGACGACGGCGCTGTTCTTCGGCGGTCACCACCTGCCCTTCGGCGGCGAGTGGCTGGCGGCGCAGCCCCTGATGCAGGAGCACGGCTGGCTGTACGGCACCATCCTGGGCACGGTGTTCTGGATCAAGGTCGTGCTGCTCATCTGGGTGCAGCTGGTCATCCGCTGGACCTTCCCGCGCTTCCGCTACGACCAGATCCAGAACCTGGGCTGGAAGATCCTCCTGCCCGCGGGCCTCGCGAACGTGTTCATCAGCGGCGCGCTGGTGCTGTGGGATCCGTCCCTGCGCATGCTGGGCATCGTGGGCCTGCTGGAGATCGGCTTCGTCGTGGCCCTGACGATGTCCAAGGGGACCAAGGCGGCGGGCGCGCACGACACGGCGCACGGCCATGGGCACGACGCCCACGGGCTGCCGTCGGCTGGCGGGCACGGCCTGCCGGCGCACGCGGACCCCCACTCCCATTCCCCGGCGGGCGCGCACTAGCGGCGTTCCGTCCGGCACAGCCCTTCGCCGGAAGCGAGACAAGACACCATGGCGTTCAATGCTTCCCAGGACCCGCGCACGGACATCCGCGAGCGGATGTACATCCCGGAGCTGCTGCGCGGTCTGGCCATCACGACCAAGCACTTCTTCCGCAACATGTTCGGCACGCGCGACCCGAACCCCCAGGTTCAGGACCGCACGGGCATGAACCTGATGACGACGGTGGAGTACCCGGAAGAGAAGCCCATCTACCCGGAGGGCTACCGCGGCCTGCACCGGCTGGTTCCGCGCGACGACGGCAAGCCGCGCTGCGTGGCCTGCTACATGTGCGCGACCATCTGCCCGGCGCAGTGCATCTACATCGAGGCGGGTGAGTACGAGACGACGGACGCCGACTCGGAGTCGGCCGTCATCGAGAAGTACCCGACCCAGTTCGTCATCGACGAGCTGCGCTGCATCGTGTGTGGCCTGTGCGTGGAGGCGTGCCCGAAGGACGCCATCCGCATGGACACGTACATGCACACGCCGTCCGAGTACAACCGGCAGAACTTCGTCTACGACATCCCCAAGCTGCTCAAGGGGCCGGCCGTCTCGCACCCGTCGGATCCGTGGAACAAGCGCGACAGCTCCTCGGAGCCGCACCACGTCCACAAGGAAGCGCACACGCGCATCGGCGAGGGCCTGGTGGAGCTGAAGACGCCGCACTCGCTGGGCGGTGGCCACGGCCACGGCGGTGGTCACGGCCACGGTAAGGCGCTGCCTTCGGGTGGGCAGGCGGTGGTGACGCAGCAGGGTCCCATCCAGGTGACGAAGTTCCTCAAGTAGCGTCTGGCAGCACCCTACGGGGCGGGTTGTCCTCTTCCGCCCCTTCGCACGCATCCCGGCCCGCCTCCTTCCTCTTGTTCATGGAAGGGCGGGCCGCCGCCGTTTCAGGGGGCATGTGGTGACGCTGAAGCTCTTCAATGCACGTGGTGCCAACCAGGCGCGTCGGGTCCTCCGATGAAGCGCTACCGGATGTCCGTGTGCAAGGGTTCCAGCTGCCGCGAGGCCGGCTCGGACGCGGTGCACGTGGCGGCGCGCGAGGCGCTTGCGGCGCGGGGACTCCAGACGCGCTGCGAGCTGTACCGGGGCGGCTGCTACGGCTTCTGCCACATGGGGCCCAACGTGGTGGTGCGCGAGGACACGGGCCGCAAACGCGACCCGCTGTCGCCGGAGGACTACCAGCTCATGGGGTGGCCCGGTGAGGTGTACTACTCCGGCATGACGGCGGAGAAGATGATCCGCGTGGTGGGCGAGCACATCCAGGACGACGCTCCGGTGAAGGAGCTGTTCGGCCAGCCGGACTCCGGCGACGACGACTAGCCGCCGTCGGAGCTGCGCCGGCGCCAGCGGATGACGCCGTCCCAGTCCGCGGGCGGCGGCGTCAGGATGTAGCCCTGGCAGCGCTGGATGTAGACGCGGGCCACCGCGTCGCCGTGCTCCACCGTGCAGCGGCGGAACAGCTCCTGGGCCACCAGGAAGTCGCGTGCGTAGTAGGCGGTGAGGGCCTTCTCGTACAGGGCCATGCCGGCCTGCTTCTCCGGGGAGAACTCGCCCTTGCGCCCCAGCAGCTCGTGCACGCGCACGGGCTGCTCGCGGTTGCGCACGAGCACGCGGTCCACCTCGCGGAAGACGTACGCGTCGCTGGCGAGCTGCGCGGTGGCTTCTCCCACCAGTACCTGGGTGCCGTACTGCTTGTTCGCGCCCTCCAGCCGGCCGGCCATGCCCACCGCGTCCCCCATGACGGTGTAGTGGGACTTGAGCTCGCTGCCCATGTCGCCCACCAGCAGGTCGCCCGTGTCGATGCCGGCGCGCACCCACAGCCGGTGACCGAACTGCTTCTCCCAGACGGGCTGGCGCTGCGCGAGCACGGCCTGGAGCTTGAGCGCCGCTTCACAGGCCAGGTGCGCGTGGCGGTCCGTGCGCACGGGCGCGCCCCAGAAGGCCATCACCGAGTCGCCAATGTACTTGTCCACCTGCCCCGCCGTGGCGCGCACCACGGAGGTCATCTCCGTGAGGAAGGTGTTGAGCAGGGGCACCAGTTGTTCGGGCGGGAGGACCTCCGACAGACGGGTGAAGCCCTCGATGTCGCAGAGGTACACCGTCATCTTGCGGCGCTCCGGCCGCATCAGGCTCACGTCGCGCGCGACGAGCCGCGCCACGTCCGGGCTCACGTAGCGGCCCAGCGCGCTGTGCACGAAGTCGCGCACGTCCTGCTCGGTCCGGAAGGCGTAGACGGTCGTCACCAGGAACGCGAGCCCCATGGACCCCAGCGGACCCGCCACGGCGATCCACAGCCGCTCGTTGACGAAGAACCAGCCCGCGCCCGCGACGTAGCCCGCGCCCGCGGCCAGCACCACGCTGACGAAGAGGAAGGCCCCCCACACCGAGCGCAAGAGCCAGCTGAACGACAGCGCCAGGAACGCGCCGATGAACGCGAGCCCCATCGTGGCCACCATGTCCACGCGGGGCGGTGCGCGGACGATGCCGTCCGACGCGAGGATGTTGGCGAGCGCCTGCCCCAGGATGGCGCCGTTGGCGATGCCGGGGCCAATGGGCGTCACCCGCCGCTCCGGCGCGTAGCTGCTGGTGTTGGTGAGGATGACGGCGCGGCCGTCCAGGTCGTGGTCGAACCGGGCGGGGCGCTCCGCCTGGATGTCGAAGAGGTTCAGCAGCACGTTCCACGCGCGGATGGAGCGGGCCAGCGGCCCCCGGGCGCCCCGGGTGGCGGACGGGGCCTCCCAGCGCAGCAGGCTGTAGCCGGACGCGTCCATGGGCACGGAGTACGTGTCCCCGATGAACAGGCGCCCGTCGGCGTACCGCAGCTTCTGCGTGCCCGCGAGGCGCATGGCGGCGGCCAGCGGCAGGGACGGCAGCACGTAGCGCTCGCCGCCGCGCGGGCTGTACGCGACCAGGTGGGGCACGCCGCGCACCACGCCGTCGGGGTCCGCGGGCAGCGTGGTGGCGCCGTAGCCGCTGGAGGTGCCCAGCAGCGGCGTCACCGGGTGCTGGAGCTGACGCACCTCCAGGAGCTTCTCCGGATCCAACCCCGCCACCTGCACGGAGGCCAGGGCGAGGAACAGGTCCGACGGCGCCACGCGGAAGGCGTCGTCCGCGGCGCGGCGCTCCTGGATGGACGCGGCGCCGGAGCCCAGCTGCTCGCCCAGGCTGCGGCCCTCGCCCTCGTCGGCGACGCCGGCCCACACCTCCAGGCCCTTGCCGGCGGGGATGAGGAAGGCGGGACGCTGCAGGGCCAGCACGGACTGGGCCCGCACCCGGGCCTCGGTGGGGCCGGGGTAGCTGCCCAGGCGGACGCGGTAGGGCCACAGGCGGCCGGTGGGCGGCAGGCTGCGGGTGCCCTCCGCGCCCCAGCGGAAGGCGAGCACGGAGTGGCCCGGGTCCTGGTCCAGGAGGGCCCGGAGCGCGTCGTCGTCCTGGGACAGCGCGCCCCGGCCGGTGCGGGTGGGGGTGACGCAGGCGCGAGGGCTGAGCTCCGGATAGGCGAAGTCCAGCATCACCACGGAGGCGCCCTCCTCCACCAGCCGGTGCACCATGCCGCCCATCACCTGGCGCGGCCACGGGTACGCGGCGATGTCGGCGCGGGGGCCCTGCTGGGCCTCCGCGAGGGTGTCATCGTCGATGGAGACGAGCACCACGCGGTCGGAGCGCTCGGAGCGCTCGCCCAGTTGGCGGATGCGCCAGTCGTAGAAGACGCGCTCGCCGCTGTCGATCCACCCGGACAGCATCTCCACGAAGCCCGAGGGCGACAGCAGGGGCGCGGGCGTGTCGTCCGGGCGCACCGGGCGCGAGACGCGTTGGGACACGAGCAGGCCCAGCAGGCAGCCGAACACGGCCGCCTGGACGAGCGAGAAGCCGAGTCGGTGGAGGAAGCGGCGGCCGGAGGAGTGGATGCGGAGGCGTTGCACGGGCGGTGCACAGGATAGCGCGTTGGGGCCGAGCGCCTATGGGACATACGCGCGGTATGGTTGGCTGCCGCATCACCTCGCCCGAGCCCCGTCCGAAAGAGCCGCCCATGAAACGCCTGCTTCTGTCCGCCGCCGCCGTCGTGTCCCTGCTGTCCCCCCTCGCCTGTGACTTGGAGAAGACGGGCAACCAGCTCTCCGCGGACCACGTGATGGTGGGCACGCTGCTGGCCACGCCGCAGGTGGACGTGTCCGCCACCGCGATGGCGGGCTACGACGCGGGGACCTTCGGGGACGGGGGCATGGACGTGGTGTCCTTCCCCGCGCAGACGGCGGCCTTCATGTTCTTCGGGACGAAGTCCGGGGCGAACGCGCAGCCCGAGGGCGTCAGCGGGGCCACCGTGGTGCTCCAGCCCGTGGGCACGACGACGCCCGTCACGCTCAACGGCCAGGGGGGTGGCAGCTACGGCGTGACGAGCGACTCCACCGACGCGCTGACGTACGCGTCGGGGGCCACGTATGCCTTCACGGCCGACAAGGACAACGTGCGGTACGTGGGGCAGGTCGAGAACTCGCCCCCGAAGGAGGCCATCGCGGCGCTGCACCCGCCGGAGGGCTTCGTGCGGCTCAACGCGAACACGGCGTTCGGCTTCGACCGCCCGGCGCCGCCCGCGAACACCGACCGCACGCTGGGCTTCGTCACGGTGGTGCCGTTGAGCGCCAACGGAGAGAAGGGCACGGCCACGTACTCCAACGTGCCCACGTCGCCGGTGGAGTTCCTCCAGCTGGCGGCGGTGCCGGCCACCTTCCGGGAGGCGCGGGTGACGATTCCGGGCACCGCGTTCCCGAACCCCAAGCAGACGTACCTGGTCATCTTCCAGGCCGTGCGCATGGGCGGCGCGGAGTCCGACAACCTCTTCCTGGGCAGCGTGCTGCTGGCGGGCACCGCGGAAGTGGGCATCGCCCGGACGAACTGAAGCGTCCGCTACCCGGCCTCGATGTCCAGGCCGATGCGCCCCTCCAGCTTGAGGCGCAGCAGGTGGCCCGCGAAGCGCTCCGCCTCCTCGCGGGTGAGGATGCTGCGGAAGTCCGGGCCCTCCGCGATTTCAACCTCCATCACGGCGCCGCGCTGGAGGAGGCGGAAGAAGTCCTCCCCTCCTCCGGGACGCGACACCCGCAGGGGCACGAAGCCCTTGAGGGGCAGGACCTCCGTGCTGGCGTCGATGACGCGCAGCAGCCCCTGGGCATCCGGGCGCACGCCGTCCTCGGGGATGGACTCCTCCGGGTAGAGCGGCGCGGGCGCCAGTGACAGGTCCTCGGTGGAGTCGTCGAAGAGGAAGCCGTAGCGGGAGGGCACCCGCTGCGTGAGCAGGTAGCAGAGCAGGACGGCTTCATCCGGCGGCACGCGCGCGACGTGGAGGATGGAGCGCTCCGCCCCCACGCGGCGCAGGAGCAGCGTGAGGTGCGGCTGGAGGCTTCCGAGCGAGCGGCGGACCCGGTCCAGGAGCGTGGCGCGCACCTCCGTGAAGGCGGCCTGGTAGCGGGCCTCGCTCTCCGCCTCGCGCTGGAGCACGGCGTCGCGCGCCTTCGCGAGCTTGGATTCCGCGTCGCGGAGGAAGTCACCGGCGGCGCCCTGCGGCTGGAGGCCCGGGACGGCATTGCCACCTGCGTCCATGCCGGCCGCGCGCACCGCGCCCAGGAGGAAGGTGCCCTGCTGCGCGAGCCGCGCCTGCTCCTCGCGGAAGTGGACCACCGCCGCCGCGTGGTCGCGCTTCAGCTCCGCCCAGGCTTCGTAGGTGGACTCCAGCGTCTCCAGCGCACGGAGCTGGCCCAGCGCGGACTCCGGACCGGAGGCCGTCCCGTTCCACGGAGCCTCCGCGCTGCGGGCGGGCAGCGTCGCGCCTTCCGCCTCGGAGGGAGGCTCCCGCACGATGGGCACATCCACGGGCGTGTCATGGCGCAGGCTGCGGCCCGGCGCGACCGGGGAGGCCGCCGTACCCGATGGCGGGGTCTGCTTCGTCCGTCGATTCTTCGCCGCGCTCACGGTGCGTGCTCCTGGTGCGAAGGCCTGCCCCGTCGAAACGGGACATGACCGCGCATCCTAGGCCATCCGCTTCCCCACCCGCCGGAAACACGAAAGCCCCTCCCCGTTCGCACGGGAAGAGGCTTCGTGTGGAATCCACCGCCGACCTGGAATCAGGTCGTCCGCGAACCCGGCGGCACCGTGGAGCCCGCGCCCTGCTGCGTGTCCGTGCCGCGCGCGCTGTTGATGGCGCCCGCGAGCTTGTCCTGGCCACCCTGCAGCTTGGTGCGCAGGTCGCCGCGCAGCTGCGTGCCCGGCTTGTCCGCCAGCAGCAGGCCCACGCCCACGCCCACCAGCAGGCCGGCGGCGAAGATGCCCAGCGCGGGCAGCGTCGTCTCCGCGGTGGTGCGGCGGGTCTCCAGACCCACGAGGTCCAGCAGGTCGTCGCGGTCCAGCTTCTTCAAGTCCTTCAGGCTCAGCATGTCCGACTCCGGGGAGGGAGACTTCAGTGGGAAAACAAAGGCGTGCGGCGCGGATGAAACCTAGACGCTGCCCGACGGCGGCGAGCCGCGGCCCGTCTGATAGCCCTGGAAGGCCGACTCGGCCATCCCGACCAGCTCATCCTTCACGAAGGGCAGCGCGGCCAGCCGCACGCCCAGCTTCAGGATGCGCGCCGTCAGCGGCGTGAAGAGCCCGCCGCCCAGCACGTAGCCCACGCCCGCGGCGATGGCCAGGGTGCCGTAGGGGTTGCGCTCCACGCGCCCCTTCAGGTCCAGCGACTGTCCCAGGTCCGCCACCGCGCTGCGCGCGTTGTCGATGAACTGCTGCGCGTCCGAACCCAGCTGGTCCACCCGCTGGCCGAAGCCCGCGTCGTCCGTGTGTTCCGCCGCGCTGCCATTGCCCGTCGTGCCCGAATACGTCGTCATGGTCGTGCTCCCTTCCTGCGCCCCCGGAGGGACGGTCAGCGCGAGGCGATCCGGCCCACGAGGAAACCCACCGCGATGGCGCCCAGCAGGCACGTGCCGGGGTTCGCCCGGATGAAGCCCACCACCTGACGGTTCAGGTCCACCAGGTTCTGCCGCGCCTCATCCACCTGAGGCATCACCTGATCCTGAAGCTGCCGAGCCCGGTCCGACATCTGCTGCGGATTGATTTCCATGGAAGCCCTCTGCGTGTGCGTTCGTTCTCGATACGACCCAAAGCTGTTCATCACCGGCCGCCCGCGCTTGCTTCAGCGCCGCGAGCCCACCAGGTAGCCCACGAGGAAGGCGGTCCCCACGCACGCGTAGGGATGACGCCGCACCCACTGGCGCCAGTCGGTGGCCACGGCCACCTCCTCGCGCAGCGCGCTCACCGACGTGGCCAGGTCGGCCCGGGTGCGCTCGATCTCCTCGCGCAGCGCCGCGCTCGTGCGCGGCAGTTGTCCATTGCTAGCGGCCATCCCGCGACTCCTTGAAGACCTTGTCCGTCGTGTCCTTGAGCGTGTTCACCCCAGGCGTCGCCGCATCCCGCGGACGTGCCGTGGTGAGCGCCGCCATGCTGCGCGACAGCTCGCTCGCGCTGTCATCCATCATCTGCCGGGACTTCATGCGGCTCACCGCGCGGAAGATGCCGAAGCAGCCTCCGACGAGGTTCACCCCGCCCACCAGCGCCAGCGCTCCCGCCCACCCCAGCCAGGTGGCCAGGAAGGCCGCCAGCGCGCCGCAGACGAACGCGTAGCCCACGAGGAGGAAGGGCACGAACACGGCGATGCTCGCCACGTCCAGGCCCACCGCCTTCGCGTCCTCCGCGATCTCCAGCCGCGCCAACTGCAGGTGCTGCGTCACCAGCCGACTGAAGCCGTCCGCCATGCGCCCGACGAGCGCGGCCACGCCGCGATCCGTCTGTTCACTGCCCACGTGCATGCGCTCTCCGGCCGACGCTCACGTCCTGTGCGCGTGGGCGCCAACCTAGGCACCCCTCTCCGCCGCGACAACCACATCCCGGCGAAACTGTCCGGCGTTCGCAAGCGTCGGCCACTCAACGCGAGAAACCTCCGGACCCCAACACCCTAGCCGATAGCGCCGTCCCGGCGCTGGCCTACCCGATGAGCTGCACCGGCGGCGCCACGGGCGGCTGCACCGCGATGGGCGCCTCGAAGCGCATGACGAGGGGCAGGTGGTCGGAGGCCACCCGGCTGAGCGGCGAGCGGTGCGGCGTCACCGACACCGGCCGCACCCCCGAGTCCACGTAGATGCGGTCCAACCGGAACAGCGGCAGCCGCGTGGGGTAGGTGCGCGCGGCGGCGCCCAGCTCGAACGCGGCGTCGTGGATGGCCTCCCGCACCAGCGACGACACCGGCCCGTTGCCCCACGAATTGAAGTCCCCGCACACCACCATCGGGTCCTTGCGCGCCGCGTCCCGGAGCAGGTCGGCGGACAGGAGCAGCGACTCCTGCCGCCGCCGCTCGCTCACCGACAGGCCCAGGTGGAGGCAGAAGACGTGGAGCTGCTTGCCTCCGCCCAGGTCCAGGTCGCACCGCAGCGCCCCCCGGGGCTCGCGCCCCGTCACGCTGAGGTCGTAGTTCTTCGACTTGAGCACCGGCAGCCGGCTGAGGATGGCGTTGCCGTAGCGGCGCCCGTTGCGGACCACGTTGGGCCCGAAGGCCATGTGCAGGCCCAGCATCTCCGCCAGGTGTTCGGGCTGGTCCTCCCGGGACGTCTTGCCCCGGAAGTCCCCCACCTCCTGGAGGGCGATGATGTCCGCGTTCACTTCACGCAACACCGCGCCCACGCGGGACAGGTCGAAGTGCCCGTCCACCCCGATGCCGCTGTGGATGTTGTACGAGACGAGTGTCAGCTCCACGCGTCGCTCACCCTCCCCTTCGGGTTCAGGCCGGGATGATCCGGCGGGCCGCCAGTCGCACCGCTTCCAGGGGCAGCGTCGCCAGCCGCTGCGCCGCCGACGCCACGTCGCTCACGCCAGTCTGGATGGCCTTCAGTTGACGGCGCGCCTCGTCGACAAGGTCCGTCAGCTGGCCCTGCGAAGACAACTGCTCCTTCGTGGTCGGCAGGGCCCCGATGGGCGCCGTCGTCCCGATGACGGGCGCCGCGGCCGCCTTGGCCCTCTTCGCGCGCGCCGGCTGGGCGTGGCTGAACTTGGCATCGGCCTCCGGACGGGCCAGTTCCTCCAACTGGAGCGCCATCTTGCGCGCCATGAGGATCTCTTCCGTCTGGGCGTGGCTCTTGCCGTAGTGGAGGCCTTCCGCGTCGTCCACCATCACGTGCGAGGACTGGGCAAGCTGCTCCTTGTCACGCTGACGCAGGCCGCGCTTCTGCACGGGCAGCGTCTTGGGAACCTGGAAGTGGTCGAAGCTGTAGGAGCGAGGCATGTGCGCTCTCCTTTTCGAAATCGATGCGCTGCGTTGATGGAGAGAAGCTAGGGAGCCCACCGTCGTCCGTAACGGCTTGACATCGCGGATCGGACACGGCTGCCTGCCGCTCGTCCGGCCGAGAACACGGATTCGCCTCCCAGGGCACGCAAGTACCGACAATGGCACGCATTCTTCGCCTGCTTCCGGGGCGTCCGACCGGGCGTCAACCAGCAGACCTCCAGGCGGGCCCTTCTGGCCGACGCGGCGGGCAACCAACACCTCCGACGCCGGTCCGGGAAGGTTCCGCGCGCGCGTGGTGTAAAGAACGGCCCATGCCCGCCCGGAATCATTCCGCGTCCCGTCTCCTCGTCCTCACCCTGCTCGCTTCCGGGCCCTCGGCGCTCGCCGCCGCCTCGCCCGCCTCTTCTCCCGCCGGGGTGGCGGGGACCGTGACGGGCGCCGCGCCCACGCCCTCCCCCCCGGGCACCCGCGCTCCGGGCGCGCCCACGCCGGGCGCCGTCGTCCAGGGCGAAATGGCGCCCCTGCGGGTGAAGCCCGACAGCCTCGGGCCCGTGCTGGACAGGCCCCTGCTGTCGCTCCAGCCGTCGAGCGCGAAGCCGGGAGACCCGGTGGTGGTGACGGTGCGCGGCGCGGCCGGGCTTCCCACGGGGACGCTCGGGGGCCGGCCGCTGCGCTTCTTCGCGTGGCGCGAAGGGCACCTCGCCCTCACCAGCCTCCCGGTGGAGCTGCCCCCCGGCACGCAGGTCGTGGACGTGATGGCCCCCGGCAAGGGGCTGCCGGTGGCGCTATCCGGCGCGCTGGAGGTGCTCGCCCCGGGCTACCGCGAGCGCGAGCTGCGCGTGGCCAGCAAGTACGTGTCGCCGCCCAAGGCGGTGAAGGCGCGCATGGAGGCGGACCGCAAGGCGTTCGCCGCGGCGTTCGCGCAGCCGTTCCGCGAGCCGCTGTTCGGACAGAACTTCGCGTGGCCGCGCCAGGACGTGGTGACGGCGCCCTTCGGCGACCGCCGCTCGTTCAACGGCAAGCTGCAGAGCCAGCACTTCGGCGTGGACCTGGACGGGGACCCGGGCGCGCCGGTGGTCGCCGCCAACGACGGCACGGTGGTGATGGCGCGCGACAACTACGCCTCCGGCAACACCGTGCTCGTGCACCACGGCGCGGGGCTCTTCACCGCGTACTTCCACCTGTCGCGCATCGACGTGAAGGACGGCGCGCAGGTGAAGCAGGGCGACGGGCTGGGGCTCGTGGGCAGCACCGGCCGCGTCACCGGCCCCCACCTCCACTGGGGTGTGAAGGCGGATGACCGGTGGGTGGATGGCCAGACGCTGCTCAAGCTGGACTTCTTCGGCGCGCAGGAGACGCCGGGCGTGGCGGTCAGCTCCCCCGAGCTGGCCAACCCCTAGCGGCCGCCTACTGGTCCTTCCACCGCGGGGGGCGCTTCTCCAGGAAGGCCGTCACGCCCTCCGCCGCGTCGTCCGCGAGCACGTTCAGCGACAGCTGCGACGACAGGAACTCCAGCGCGGCGGGCAACGTCAGGTCCTCCGCGGTGAAGAAGGCGCGCCGGCCCAGGGCCAGCACCGCCTGGCTCTTGCCCGCGAGCTTCCCCGCGAGCGCGGCCACCGTGGTGTCCAGCTCCGCGGCCGGCACCACGCGGTTGAGCAGTCCCAGCGCCAGGGCGTCGCGCGCGGGCAGCCGGTCCCCGGTGAGCACCAGCTCCAGCGCGCGCTTGCGGCCCAGGTGCCGCTGCAGCAGCGCCATCATCATCATGGGGAAGAGCCCCACGTCGATTTCAGGCGTGCCCAGGTCCGCGCCCTCCACGGCGACGGCCAGGTCGCACGCGAGCACCAGGCCCAGTCCGCCCGCCAGCGCGTGGCCGTTGACGCGGGCCACGGTGGGCTTGCGCACCTCCTGGAAGCGCGTGAGCAGCCGCCCGTAGGCGCGCCGGCCCTCGTGGGTGGCCAGGAAGCCGCCGTCTCCGGCCATCGCTCCCAGGTCTCCCCCCGCGCAGAACACCTTCTCCCCCGCGCCGGTGAGCACGAGCACGCGCACGGCGGGGTCCGCGTCCGCGCGCTCGAGCGCGTCGAGCAGTCCTTGAATCACGCCCGGCGACAGCGCGTTGCGCGCCCGGGGCCGGTCGATGGTCAGCTGCGCTTGGGGGCCTTGGACTTCGTACCGGACTTCTCCCGCTTCCATGTCGACACCTCCGCAGGGGCCTCGTGCTTCGGTTCCTCGGCCCTGACAGGCTCGGCCGTGGAAAGCTCGCTCCGGGGAGGCTCGGTCCGGGACGGCGCACCGCCGGGGACGAGGACGCCGTGGAGGAAGGAGTCGGCGATCTGCGCCTTGGCGCGCTCCAGCATCACCGTGTCGCGCGCGTCCGCGAGGCCCACGACGAAGGCCGTGAGGCCCATCTCGATGGAGCCGAACAGGAGCGCGGAGGCAAGCAGCGGATCCACGTCCGGGCGCAGCTCCCCGGACTCCTTCGCGCGGGTGAACATCTGCGCGCTCAGGCGGATGACGTCCACGAAGGCCGTCTGCCGGTTGATGCGGGCCCCCGCGGGGCTGCGGGCGATTTCAAGGATGAGGACCTTCACCGCGCGCGGGTCCACGCGGTAGGCCTCGAAGGCCACGTCCGCGATGCGGCGCACCTTCTCCTCCAGCGGGCCTTCGCTCTCCGCGACCAGCCGCGCACGGGAGATGAAGCCGCTCCAGCCCGTCTCGAAGACGGTCTCGAGCAGCTCGTCCTTGTTCTTGAAGTAGTGGTAGACGAGCCCGTACGCGACGCCCGCCTCCTTGGCGACGTCCGCGATGCGGCAGCCGTGGTAGCCCTTGCGGGCGAACACGTCGATGGCGGCACGCAGGATGGTCCGGCGACGCTCGCTCTCCCGCGTCCCGCCTTCCGGTGCCGACTTCTGCTGGCCCACGCGTCCTCCCTACGGCTGGTTGATTCGAAAATCAGCCAACCACGCTACGGACGCGGGGCCCCGGGGTCAATCCTTACGTGGGGCCTTCCGCCACGCCGAGGGGGAGGCGGGCGGAAGGCGCTGGAAGGCGACAGCCTGCCTGGAAGGCTTCAGGCGGCCGAGCCGTTGAACATCACCCGGGCGACGCCCAGGAGGCGGTCCACGTCGCGGGCGTTGAGGCCCCGGGCGCGGGCGAAGTCCGACAAGGGACGCAGCAGGTCCTCCGTCTGGGCGGGCGTCTGCTCCGTGCCCGTGAAGAGCTCACCAAGGCTGACACTGAGGGCGTTGGAGAGCGCCGCGAGCGTCTCGACATGGGGGACACGCTCGCCACGCTCGATCATCGACAGGAAGGACACGCTGATCTGTGCCCGCTCGGCGAGCTCTTCCTGCGTCCATCGCTCCGGGCGCTGCGTGCGAAGCTCGCGAATGCGCTGGCCAATTCTTTTTCCGAGATCCGACACGAAAGACTTCTCCTGGGGGGGATGTTTCGAGGTGAGTGCAACCCTCGCGTACGGCGGGTGATTCCTAACCCCCCGAACCAAAGGATCCGAAGCCGGCGACGCTGAAATTCACGCCGGCGAATTCCGGCGACTGGTTGCGCCGCAGGATCATCACCCCCTCGATTCGCCAGCAGTCACAGGCGGGCCCGTAGGACACGCCAAAGGTCTGCTGGGCGAGGGGCTGACTTTCCTGGGAAACCGGATCCTTATAGAGGGGCTGCACAAGTGCTTCGTATCGCAACCCGAGCCCGAATCCGAGTTTGATTCGCGTACCAGCAGTGAGTGCCTGTGCCCGTTCGGTCGGAGAGGGGTCGACCTGATCGGTGTGTGACGGCAGGGGGCGGGGTGCGTCTCCGACGAGCATGTCGATGCCCCGGCGCACGAAATCCGGACCTTGTGCGAGCGGATCCAACCCCCGGTCGATGGAGAACTGCTTCACCGCGAGCAGGTCGTCATAGCGGCCGTAGAGCGCGTTGCCCTTGCCGTTGTCGATGGTGAAGTCGGCGCCCAGCTGGGTGATGGTCGCCGTCGTCGGGTCCATGCGCACGACGGCGCCCGCGGAGAGGACCCCGGCGCTGGCGGACAGGCGCGCGAAGGTGTCGCGCAGCACGCCGCCCCGCACCGTGTCCCGTCCGGCGACGGGGGCGTGGCGGGACAAGTCGAAGCCCTGGCCAATCCGCAGGCGCAGGGGCTCCCGGGTGGTGGGGCCCTTGCGCACGCGCAGCGACTGATCCACGGCGACCACGGCCTGGAGGAAGCCGCGCACGCGGCCGTCGGACTGGAGCGGCACTGCGGCGTCCCCTTCGTCGTAGACGAGCGGCACGGTGCCGGAGCCCTCCGCGCGAGCGGCGGTGAGGACGTGGCCCCAGCCTCCGGGCACGTAGCGCAGCGTCACCGACGGGGACAGCGTGTGGCGATAGAGCGTGTCCTTGTCCGTGAACGTGCGGGCCAGCTGGGAGTCCAGCACCAGGTCCGCCATGGGGTAGCCGCGCTGGGAGGTGCGGCCGGAGAACTCTCCCACGGAGACGTCCTGGCGCACCGCCAGCGACGGTGTCAGCCGCGCCCAGGAGCCCAGCCCGTAGGACGTGGACACGCGCGGCAGCAGCGTCACGCGGTCGCGGCCCTCGCGCTCCGTGGCGTCGAAGCGGCCATTGCCCTCCAGGTCGTCGATGGGCAGGCCGAAGTAGTCGATGTTCAGCGGCGCGGACGCCGGGCGCCAGCGGGTGAACGGCGCGTAGAGCGCGTCCCGGCCGTCGTCCGCGAAGGGGCTGCGCAGGGGCGAAAGGCGGCTGTACTCCACCTGCACCCCGCCCATCACGCCGCCGCCGAACAGGGGCCGCTCGGGCAGGGCCAGGGTGAGGCCCGGCAGTCGCTGGAACGTGGTGGGGCCGTGGGGATCCACGGCGACGTTGCCCGGGGTGGCGATCGCGGGGATGACGTTCGAGCGGAAGAACCGGAACGGGTAGCGCAGGTCCTGGCGCAGCGACACGTCCAGGCCCAGGTAGCGGTCGTCCTTGCGCTGGTACACGACGGCGGTGCTGCGCAGGTAGTTGTTGTTCTGCACCAGCAGGTCGGCGGTGAGGTCGCGCGTGTAGAAGCCGTCCGACACGAAGTACGCGTCCACCCGGTCACGCCAGCCGTCCCCCAGCTCCTGCGTGTGCTGCCAGGACGCCTCGCCCCGCAGCCCGCGCTTCTCATCGAAGATCTGCGACGTCTGGATGCCCGGCACCTGGCTGTGGTCGTGGACGCGCATGAACCCGCCGGAGACGGGATCCAACCGGGGCCGCAAATCGTAGAGGAAGCCCACCGTGGCCCGGCCCCGCGTCCGGTCGCTGGGGACGTAGCGGAACTCGGTGAGCAGCCGGGGCCCCTTCACGCCGTTGGGGCGGGGCTCGCGGATGGGCTTTTTCGTCACCGGGTCCTGGAACGGCCCATCGATGTCGCCTCCGCCCGTGTAGTAGCCGGGCGTGAAGGTCATGTCGTAGCTCTCCCCCAGCGTGAGGAAGACGGGCACGTCCAGCCCGAAGCCGTTGAGGCCGGAGTTGGACGGGCGGGGAATCAGCAGACCGGAGCGGCGCTCGGCCAGGGGCAGGTACAGCCACGGCAGCGCGAACACCGGCACCGAGCGCACGTACACCACGGGCCAGGTGAGGATGGCCCGCTCGCCCATGACGACGCTGGCCTCCTTGGCCTCCACGCGCCAGCTGGGCTCCCCGGGGCCGCACTGGCACGGGGTGAAGGCGAGGCCGTCCACGGAGAAGGCCGCCTCCCCGGTGCGGCGGATGCGCGTGCCGCTCAGGAGGACGGGCGTCTCCCCCAGCTTGCGCAACTCATCCGGCGTCTTCGCGGCCTGGAGGGCTTCGGGGGTGACGCCCTTCTTCTGCATGAAGAGGCCGCCCTTCACATTGGCCTCGTTGGAGCGCAGGTCCACGCGCACGTCGTCCGCGATGGCGGCCATCATGCCGCTGACGAACATCACGTTGCCGGTGGCGGTGGCCACCTGGGTGGCCTCGCTGTACGTCACCTCGTCCGCGCGCAGCACGTTGGGGCCGCTTCTCAGCTCGCAGTGGCCCCGGGCGGTGAGGATGTCCGACTCGTAGACGACGTAGTCGGCCGCCAGCTCCACCACCTCGCCGGTGGGCAGTTCCACCTGGGTGGCCAGCGGAATCTGGGCCGACACCAGGAGCGTCAATGCGACCGGAACAAGGAAGGTCATGCAGGGGGCGTTGGCAGGGGGCGCCGTGCCGGCAACGGCGCCCGCCCCGTCCTAGCGGCCCGGACGCGGGAAGTCGAGGGTGATGAGCCCGCCGTCCTGGCGTGTCTGGTAGCGAACCCCCTGCTTCAACTGGATGACGACGCGAACGGTGTGGCCCGCGCCGGCGAACGCCTCCACGCGCGACACCGCCGACGGGAAGAAGTGCGTGTCCAGGGGCAGCGTGTTGTTGGACTCCACCACGCGCGTGTTCTCCAGCTCCAGCACCACCTGGTTGCCCGACTCGCTCACCGTATAGCGGACCGGCTCGTTGGTGCGCACGAACACGCGCGAGCTGTCCGGCTGCTGCTGGAAGCCCACCAGCGTCATCGTCTTGCGGCGCGACGACGTCTGGCCCCCACCGCTCTCCCGCGCCGAGCTGCCCTGGCTGGCGGCGCGCGAGGGCGTCTCGCGGGACGCCACCGTCCGCTGCTGGCGGCTCTCGCGGGCCTCCTCGGCCTTCTGGCGCCGCGTCTCGGCGGCGGAGGCGCGGGCCTGCTGCTGCTCCTCGCGGCGGGCCTGGGTGGCGGCCTGGGCCTCCTCGGCCCTCTGGCGCTTCGCGTCCGCGGCGGCCTGCGCGGTGGCGCGCTTCTCCTCGGCGGCGGCCTGGGCGGCGGCGCGCTTCTCCTCGGCGGCGGCCTGGGCGGCGGCGCGCTTCTCCTCCGCCGAGCTCTTCGCGGAGGCCTGGGCCTGGGCCTGCTGCTGGCGCTGGGCCTCGGCGGCGGCCTGGGCGGCGGTGCGGCGCTCCTCCTCCGCGCGCTGGGCGGCCACGCGGGCGTCCTCCTCCTGGCGCTTGCGCTCGGCGATGGCGGCGGCCTCGGAGGTGCGGCGCTCCTCGTCCTGGCGCTGCGACGCGAGCCGGGCCTCCTCCTGCTTCTGGCGCTCGGCGTCCGCGTCCGCCTTGGCGCGGGCAGAGGCCTCGGCGGCGGCCTTCTCCTGGGCCTCCCGGTCCGCCCGGGCGGCGTCGGCGGCGGCCTTCGCGGCCTTGTCCTGGGCGTCGCGGTCCGACGCGGCGGCCTTCGCGGCGTCCTGGGCGTTGGCCCCCGTCGGGGTGTTGGTCGCGGAGGCGATCTCCGCCGTGCCCTGCGGCTGCGCGGGCGTGTTCGCGGCGACGGCCGTGTTGCCCCCACCCCCCAGGACCTTCACCACCAGCTTGTTGCCGGCGGACTGGATGTCGGTCTCCACCTCGCGCTCGTAGCCGATGAGGATGCGCGCGATGGAGGCGGACTCGGTGCCGTACGTGGCGGTGCGGATGCCGGTGACGGTGCCGTTGCCCACCGGCTGCTCTTCGTCCACGCCCTGGAAGACGGCGCCGGACACGTCCAGCACCAGCCGGGGCGGATCCGTCATGGTGAAGCTGTTGAAGTCCGGCTTCTTGCTGCCGGTGATTTCAACCGTCCCACCATTCACGGTGATGCTGGTGATGGTGTTGAGGTCCGCAGCCGGCTGCTGCGCCAGCGCCACCAGGGGCACGAGCATCCATCCGAGCAGCGACACCGCCAAGGCCTTCATCGACCACTCCCGTTGACGTACGACAGAGGCGCGCGAAATTAGCACGCAGCCGGGAGGCTCCAACTTTTCAGGCCCGCGGGAACGTCCGCGCTTCAACGCAAGCGCGGCAGCGTGGGCGAGCGCGTGCGGTGCGTGCGTGTGTATTCAATGAGGTTCTTGATGTCGTAGCAGATCTGCCGGATGTCGTGCCCCATGGTCAGCTCGACGTGGCTGTTGCCCTTCACCGGCCGCCACAGCAGGTATTCGCTCTTCGCCGCGCGATACACGCTGCGGGTGGACTCCACGGACGCCAGCGGATCCATGTCCCCGAAGATGATGGCCATGGGGATTTCAATCTTCCCGAAGCCGCGCTTGAAGTCGTAGTCCGTGCGATAGCAGACCATCTCGCCCCGGCGGATCCACCGGGCGAACTGTTCAATCACCTTGCGCGGCTCGCGCTCGCCGCCCTCGCGCAGCAGCCAGCGGATGTCGTCGCGGCTGACGCGTTCGGTGTTGACCAGCCGGTTCAGCTTGCGCGTGAAACGTTGATACAACTTCGAGTCATCCGCCTGCGCCAGCTGCCGCTCCACGAACTTCAGGACGACGTCCACCGGCACCGCGTTGAACACGAGCGACTTCGGGGTGTCCGGCGTCAGGCGCTTCTGGAGCGACGGGCTGAAGGCCCCTGCCCCCTTGGACAAGAGCGAGCGTCCGAACGAGCTCGCGCGGCGGTTCAGGTTCACGCCCCCCAGCGCCATGTCCACCGCGCTCGCCAGGAGCGGTGAGCCGTGCGCCAGCATGCGCAGCAGCATGAACCCACGCCCCAGGTCCGCGGGGGCGCCAATGGTGATGAGCCCCTCGAAGTCGTCGTGGATGCCGGCGTAGCCGTAGCCCAGCATGCCGCCCATGGAGTGGCCGCAGTAGAAGACGCGCTCGCGGCGGGTGATGCGCTTCACGCCGGAGACGGCCGCGGGCAGGTCGTAGAGGAAGTAGCTGTCCAGGTCCCAGCCGTAGTCCAGGTCCGGGGGAAGCGGGCGCTTGAAGCGCTCGGCGCGCTCCTTCTGGAAGGCGATGGAGCTCTTGCCGTGCCCGCGCAGCTCCAGGATGTGGATGTCCACGCCGAAGAAGAGCAGGTTCTTGACGAACTGGCCGCTCGTCCACGTGTGCCGGTTCTGGGAGAAGCCGTGCACGAGCAACAGCGGCTCACCGAACAGCGGCTGCGCGAACGCCTGTTTCACCGGCCGGTATCGCGTGATGACAAGCGACCATCCGTCCGCCGTCTCCACCACGTAGTTCGTCTTTGAGTACAGCGCCCGGAAGTCGACTTCATCGACGGTGGGCATCGGAGGACCCGGTAGGGCCGATCTCCAGTCCGGCAGGCGCATGTCTCAAAGTTACTGCCGCTGCTGCATCGCGCCAAGGTTTCCTGCGACCAATCGCTTCACGGCGCCGACCAGGAACAATGAACCTGTACAAAGGACCCATCCTTCCGGGCTGCCGTCCGCATCGACCCGGGCCCCCGCGAGGGCATCCTCCAGGGAGGCATGGGCGACGACGCGTGAACACAAGGCGCGCGCTTCGTCGGTGTATCGCTCCGGCGCCAGCGAGCGCGGCGTGTCCAGCGGGGTGAGGTGCACGGAGGTCGCCCGCGGCAACAGGGCCCGCATCATCGGGCCCCGGTCCTTGTCCGCCACCACCCCGAACACCAGGTGCAGGGGACGCCCCGCGTAGAGGGCATCCAGGGCCTCCAGCAGCACCGCCACCCCCGCCGGGTTGTGGGCGCCGTCCACCACCACCGGGGGATGGGAGGCCACCTCCTCCAGACGTCCGGGCCAGCGCGCGGTGGCCAGCCCCACCCGGGCGGCCTGGGGCGTCACGGCCACGCCCCGCGCCTGGAGGGTCTCCAGGCAGGCCAGGGCCACCGCCGCGTTCTGCCGCTGGTAGGGCCCGCGCAGGGCGAGCGTCAGGTCACCCAGCGACCAGCCGAGCCCCCGGTACGCCAGCCTGCCGTCATCGTGGACCTCCAGGCCGAAGTCGCGGCCCTCCACACGGACCGGCACCCCCAGCTGTTCCGCCCGGCGCAGGAGCGCGTCCATCGCCTCCGGGTCCTGCCGGGAGAGCACCACCGGCACGCCGGGCTTGAAGATGCCCGCTTTCTCCCCAGCGATGTCCCGGAGCGTGTGGCCCAGGTACTCCATGTGGTCGAAGGACACGGGGGTGACGCAGGTGACGACGGGGTTCGCGGCGCTGGTGGCGTCAAGCCGTCCACCGAGGCCGGTCTCCAGCACGGCCACGTCCACGCGCTCCCGCGAGAAGTGCCAGAGGGCGACCACGGTGCCGAACTCGAAGTACGTCATCGGGTCCGCAAGCGCGGAGGGGTAGCGCTCCAGCACCTCCAGGATGCGCTGCCCGAAGACGTCGTCCGGGATGTCCTCGCCCGCCACGCGGATGCGCTCGTTGACGCGCACGAGGTGCGGCGACGTGTAGAGCCCCACCCGGTGGCCTGAGGCTTCGAGCGCGCGCGCCACGAAGGCGCAGGTGCTGCCCTTGCCGTTGGTGCCGGCGACGTGCAGCGCCGGGTAGTCGCGCTCCGGGTGGTCCAGCGCCGCGAGCGCGTCCTTCACCCGCTCCAGGCCCAGCTTGATGCCGGAGGGGTTGAGCGCCTGGAAGAAGCGCAGGGCCTCCTCGGGGGTGCGGGGCGCGTCCATGGCGGAGGGCGGGACGGCCCTACCCCAGCAGGCCCAGGAGCTGGCCCAGCTTCATGCGCAGGTCCTTGCGGTGGATGATGGCGTCGATCATCCCGTGGTCCAGCAGGAACTCCGAGCGCTGGAAGCCCTCCGGGAGCTTCTGGCGGATGGTCTGCTCGATGACGCGCGGGCCCGCGAAGCCGATGAGGGCGTGCGGCTCCGCGAGGATGACGTCGCCCAGCCAGGAGAAGGACGCGGCCACGCCGCCGGTGGTGGGGTTGAGCATCACCGACACGTACGGCTTGCCGCTGTTGCGGAAGCGCGCGATGGCCGCGGACGTCTTCGCCATCTGCATCAGGGAGAAGATGCCCTCCTGCATGCGCGCGCCGCCGGACGCGGAGAACACCAGCGCGGGGCACTTGAGCTCGTACGCGCGCTCGAACACGCGCGTCACCTTCTCCCCCACCACCGAGCCCATGGAGCCGCCCATGAATTCGAAGAGGAAGCAGCCCACGGAGACCTGATGGCCCTCGATGCGGCCCACGCCGGAGATGAACGCGTCGTTCTCATCCAGGTTCTTGCGCGTGGACTTCAGCCGGTCCTTGTACTTCTTGGTGTCGCTGAACCCGAGCGGATCCAACGGCTCCAGCTCCTTGTCGAACTCCTCGAAGGAGTCCGGATCCAACGTGGCCGCCAGCCGCGAGCGCGCCGTCCAGGCGTGGTGGTGGTCGCAGTGCGGACACACCATCCAGTTCTTCTCCAGCTCCTGACGGTAGATGATCTCGTCGCAGCTCTCGCACTTGGCCCACAGGCCCTGCATGCGGGAGGGCTGGGGCTCGGCGACAGGCTCGGGGTCGACGGCGATGCGGGGCTTCTTGGAGAACCAGGCCATGTGGGCGCCAGGGGTTAGTCCGCCCGCCGACAGCCGTCAATACCCCCGTACGGCGCGCCGCGGCACGGCTAGAACTGGAAGGTCTCCCCCAGCTCCAGGACGTTCACCGGCAGTGGGGCCAGCTCCTTCTTGAGCTGGGGGATGAAGGCGGGCTTCAGGTGGTAGAGCATCACCTGGGCGCCGTTGCGGTCGAACTTGCGCAGCTCCGAGCCCACGGTGGCCGGCGTCAGGTGGCCGGAGATGTCCGCCAGGGCCTGGAGGCTGTTGGGGAAGCTGGCTTCCAGCAGCAGCGCCTTCAAGTTCTTCGTGGCGTTGAGCGCCTTCCACAGCTTGTCGGTGGGGCCGGTGTCGCCGCTCATCGCGAGGGAGGACTTCCCGTCGGAGATGATGAAGGCGCAGGACTCCACCGGGTGGCTCACCGGCACGCTCCTCACGGTGTAGGGGCCCACCTGGAAGGTGCTGCCGGCGCGGAAGGTCTTGATGGCCAGCACGGGCTTGTGGCGCGTGGGGATGCGGGTGAAGTCCGGCCACAGGGCGTTGTTGAACATGTTCTCGCGCAGCGCCCTGGCGCACTCGCGGGAGGCATGGATGGTGACGGGCTTGTCGCGCCGGCCGATGACCAGGTCGGCGAGCAGCGGCAGGTCCTTCACGTGGTCGAAGTGGCTGTGGCCGACGAGGATGTCGTCGACCTTGCAGAGCTGCTCCAGCGACAGCGTCCCGGTGAGTGCTCCCGCGTCGAGCGCGAGCACGTCGTCCACGAGGAAGCAGGTGCTCCTGCACGTGGGAAGCTCGCCGCCGTGGCACCCGAGGACTTGCAGCTTCACGCTAGAGGTCTCCGAACTTCCACTTCATCTCGAGGTAGTTGAGGAAGTCATGCAGCCGGGCCGTGTCATACACGGTCAGTCTGTCACCGCTGCGCTCGATGAGCCCCGCGCGCTCCATGCGATCCAACATGCTGCGAACGGCGGGCTCGCCCACGCCGATCTGCCGGGGCATCTCCCGCACCGCGAAGTCGATCTCCACGCCCTCCTCCTGCTGCCGGCCCCGCGCCTGGCAGGCCTGGAGGATCTGATGGACCACGCGGCTGGCGGGGTCCCCGTGGAGCAGGTTTTCAATCTGGGCGTCCGCCTCCGACAGGCGCTCGGCCAGCTTCTTGATCATCCTGACGGCGATCTCCGCGTTGCCGCGGATCATCGCCTCGAAGGTTTTCGGATCGATGACGAGCAGCTTCGCGTCGTCATGGACGATGGCGGAGGCGTTCCGGGGCTTGTTGGAGATGATGGCCATCTCACCGAAGAATTCGCCCGGTCCCAGGACGGCCAGGACCTTCTCCACGTCGCGCACGCGCTTGGAGATGGCGATCTTCCCCGACTGGATGACGAACATCTCCTTGCCGATCTCTCCCTCACGGAAGAGCTCGGTGCCCTTGGGGAACTCCTTGCCAAATCTTTGAAAGAGGGTTTCCTCGGCGCCCATCTGGCCCGCGAGTCAATCAGCCCCCACCCCACCGGTCAAATATCCCAGAGCGATATCGCGCGGTGGCGAGGCAGGACGGTCTTCATGCCGGGGGGCGCGGTCGCCGCCGCAAACCCGACACGGGGACGCCGAGGCCCGAGACAGGACCCCCTGGGAGGGGTACAAGGCCGGCCCGTGGGAACGACCTATAAGCAGAGCGGCGTAGACATCGAGGCCGGCGACGCGTTCGTCGAACGAATCAAGCCCCATGCCGCGCGCACCACGCGCCCCGAGGTGTTGGCCGGGGTGGGTGGGTTCGGCGGACTGTTCGCCCTGCCGCCCGGCAAGTACCAGGCGCCGGTGCTGGTGGCGGGCACCGACGGCGTGGGCACCAAGCTCAAGGTGGCCTTCCTCGCGGGGCGCCATGACACGGTGGGCATCGACCTGGTCGCCATGTCGGTGAACGACATCCTCACCTGCGGCGCGGAGCCGCTCTTCTTCCTGGACTACTTCGCCACCGGCAAGCTGGAGGTGGACGCGGCGGCGGAGGTGGTGAAGGGCATCGCGCTTGGCTGCGAGCAGGCGGGGTGCGCGCTGCTGGGCGGAGAGACGGCGGAGATGCCGGGCTTCTACGCGCGCGGCGAGTACGACGTCGCGGGCTTCTGCGTGGGCGTGGTGGAGCGCTCGGCCATCATCGACGGCAAGACGGTGAAGCCGGGGGATGCGCTCATCGGCCTGACGTCGTCGGGGCTGCACAGCAACGGCTACTCGCTGGCGCGCAAGGTGCTGCTGGACGACGCGAAGCTGCCGCTGGACGTGACACCGCAGGGGTTGGACCGCCCGCTGGGCGACGCGCTGCTGGAGCCCACGCGCATCTACGTGAAGGACGCGCTCGCGCTGTGCCAGGCGGTGAAGGTGAAGGGCATGGCGCACATCACCGGCAGCGGCATCCCGGGCAACCTGCCCCGGTGCCTGCCGGACGGGACGCGCGCGGTGCTGAACGAGTCGGCGTGGAAGAAGCCGGCCATCTTCGACCTCATCGCGAAGACGGGCAACGTCGCGCGCGATGAGATGTTCAGCACGTTCAACATGGGCCTGGGCCTCATCGTCGTGGTGGCGAAGGAGGACGTGGCCCAGGCGCTGGAGGTGCTGCGCGGCCGGGGCGTGGAAGCGTCCGAGGTGGGCCGGGTGGAAGCGGGCCAGGGCGAGGCCACGGCGGTCATCGACCCATGAGCGCGAAGCGGGCGCGGCTGGGGGTGCTCATCAGCGGTGGCGGGAGCAACCTGCAGGCGCTGCTCGACGCGGCCGGGCAGGCGGACTTCCCGGCCGAGGTGGCGTGCGTGGTGTCCAACATGCCCACCGCCTACGGGTTGGAGCGCGCGCGCAAGGTGGGCGTGCGCGCGGAGGTGGTGGACCACAAGGGCTTCGCGTCCAAGGCGGACTTCGAGGCGGCGGTGCTCGGCGTGCTGGCCGACGCGGGCGTGGAGTGGGTGTGCCTCGCGGGGTTCATGCGGCTGGTGAGCGCGGACTTCCTGAAGCACTTCCCGGGGCACGTGCTGAACATCCACCCTTCCCTGCTGCCCGCGTTCCCGGGGTTGCATGCGCAGCGCCAGGCGCTGGAGCGAGGGGTGAAGGTGGCCGGGTGCACGGTGCACTACGTGGACGCGGGCACGGACACCGGGCCCATCATCGCGCAGGCGGCGGTGCCGGTGCTCCCGCAGGATGACGAAGCCAGCCTGAGCGCGCGCATCCTCGCGGAGGAGCACCGGCTGTATCCGCTCGCCGTGCGGCTGGCGGTGACGGGCGCGGTGACCCTGGATGGGATGCGCACGCGCGTGGACGCGATCGTCACGGGAGATGGGATGGCCCTGCGCAGTCCGGGTGCCCCGAAGTGACGGTGGTGACGGAGCCGGACGGGGCGCGGAGTCCTTCCTCCGAAGCTTCCGCCCGAGATGCGCGACGGCAGGCCCTGCGCGATGCGCCCGTGGTCCTGGTGAGCGCGTGCCTGCTGGGTGAGGCGTGTCGGTATGACGGGCGCTCGCAGCGCTCGGAGCGCGTGCTCGCGGCGCTGGATGGAAAGTCCGTGGTGCCCATCTGTCCGGAAGCCGCCGCGGGCATGGGCATCCCCCGCCCTCCCGTGGACCTGTCCGGAGGCACCGGCGTGGACGTCTGGGCAGGCCGTGCACGGGCCCTCACGCGGGAGACCCGTGAGGACCGTACCGAGGCATTCCAGGACGGCGCACGACTCGCGCTGGATGCCGCGCGGCGGTTCGAGGTCCCGGTGGCGCTGCTGAAGGAGAAGAGCCCTTCATGCGGCAGCCAGCGCGTCTACGACACCGGCGTGCTGCGTCCGGGTGAAGGCATCACGACCGCGCTGCTGCGCGCGGACGGACGCACCGTCGTGAGCGACGAGGACCTGTAGCCCTCCCTCGTGCAACTCCGCTTCACGGCTCAGTCCAACGACGGCAGCACCAGCTCGTCCCCGGGTCGCGGCGCGAAGCACGCCTCCACCTCCGCGTCCGTCACCTCCGCGAGCGTGGCCGGGCTCCAGCGCGGCTTCTGATCCTTGTCCACCAGCACGGCGCGAATCCCCTCCCGGAAGTCCGGCCGCGCGGTCAGCGCCTGGCTCAGCCGGTACTCCACGCGCGCCATCGTGTCGTAGTCCCGACCGCGTCCTTCACGAAGCTGCCGCAGCGTCACCTTCAAGCTCGTGGGCGACATGCGCAGCAGCGTGGCCCGCGTCTCCTCCGCCCACGTCGACCCCTCCCGCTCCAGCGCCGCGAGGATGTCCTCCACCCGGTTCCCCTGGAAGCACCGGTGGATGGCCTCCGCCCGGGCCTCCAGCGACGACGTCCCCGGCTCCGCGATGAAGCCCGCGAGCACGTGCGCCGCCACATGGTGCGCCAGTCCGCTCCAGTCCGCGGCCACCAGCGCGCCCAGGATCTCCTCCAGGCGCGAAGCCTCCACCCGGTGCGTCGCGTACCCCAGCCACACCGCGTCCGCCGCGTCACACCGCGCGCCCGTCAGCCCCAGGTACGTGCCCGCCTCGCCCGGGAAGCGCGGCAGGAACCAGCCACCGCCCACGTCCGGGAAGATGCCGATGCCCGTCTCCGGCATCGCGAGCACCAGCTTCTCCGTGACCACCCGGAACCCGCCGTGCACCGACAGCCCCAGCCCCCCGCCCATGCAGATGCCGTCCACCAGCGCGATGAAGGGCTTCGGGAAATGGTGGATGCGGTGGTTGAGCGCGTACTCCGCGAGGAAGAACTCGCTCGACAGGGACCCGCCCCCCTCCGTGCGGCCAACCGACCCGGCCACCGCGCGCACGTCCCCTCCCGCGCAGAACGCCTTGCCTCCCGCGCCGCGAATGACCACCGCCTTCACGGCCGGATCCGCCGCCCAGGCATCCAGTCGGGGGTGCAGCGCCCGGCACATCTCCAGCGAGAGCGCATTGAGCGCCTTCGGGCGGTTGAGGGTGACAAGGCCCACGGCCCCCCGGGTCTCCAGCAGCACGTCCTCGCTCATGCCTCCGGGGATATCAGGCCCGGCCATGCACACATGGGGAGATTCAGGGGTGACAAGCCGACGGAAAACGGTATGGGAAGCAAATGACTTCCGCAGCCGCCCCCCTGCGCGCCGCCGTCTTCGACATGGACGGCACGCTTGTCGACAACATGGACTTCCACAACCGGGCGTGGGTGACGCTTGCCCGGAAGCTCGGGCTGGAGAACCTGACCGCCGAACGGTTCCAGAACGAGTTCGCGGGGAAGAAGAACGAGGAGATCTTCCCGGAGCTCCTGGGGCGCACGCTGTCCGTCGCGGAGCTGGATGCGCTCGCGGAGGAGAAGGAGTCCCATTACCGCGCCATCTACCGGCCCTACCTCGCGCTGCACCGGGGCGCCGAAGGCTTCCTCCACCGGCTGCGCGACGCGCGCCTGCCCATGGCCGTGGCCACCGCCGCGCCGCAGGGCAACCGCGAGCTGGTGCTGGACGGGCTCGGCGTGCGGTCGCTCTTCGCGACCGTCGTGGGCGCGGAACAGGTGACCCGGGGCAAGCCCGCGCCGGACATCTTCCTGGCGGCGGCCCAGGCGCTGAAGGTGCCCCCGGAAGCGTGCGTGGCCTTCGAGGACGCCATCAATGGCGTGCTGTCCGCGCGCGCCGCCGGCATGGTCACCGTGGGCATCACCACCACCACCACCGCCGAGCTCCTGAAGAAGGCCGGCGCCCACTACACCGCCACGGACTTCGACACGCTGCCCCCGGAGCTGCTGGCGCGGCTGTTCTCCGCGCGTCCCTGACGGGCCGTCCGGACCCGCCCCCCGGACCGAAACCAACGCGCCAAAAGGGCGCCAGACGCGGTGACGTTGTGTAGTGTTCGACAGCCATGTCGACGTCCGCCGCCAAACTCAAGCTCCCCTCGGGCCCGTCCCGGCACGTGTACGACGTCATCGTGCTGGGCAGCCAGGTCGGAGGCGCGCTCGCCGCCGCGCTCCTGGCGAAGCGCAACCACCGCGTGTTGCTGGTGGAGCACGACGGCATGGGCCCCGGCTACGAGCACGACGGCTTCGTGCTGCCCTACGCCCCCTTCGTCGCGCCGCCCCTCAAGGCGATGCCCGCGGTGGAGGAGGCCCTCACCGAGCTGGGGCTGTCCACCGTCATCGGCCGGGCGATGCGCCCCCACACGCCCGAGCTCCAGCTGGTGCTGCCGAAGAACCGGGTGGACCTGACCACGGACGCCGCGCGCCGCCGCTCGGAGCTGACGCGCGAGTTCGGCGAGGCCGGCGAAGGCATCCAGGGCGCGCTGGCCGGCAGCGCCGCCCAGCACGAGGCCACCGACGCCTTCTTCAAGACGGGCCCCCAGCTGCCCCCCGACGGCTTCTTCGACGGCTGGAAGCTCAAGGGGCTCATCAAGGAGCACCCGGGCCTGGAGGCCACGCCCCGGCTCGCGAGCGAGGACCCCGCGCTGTCCCTGGTGCGCGGCCTGCTGCCCTTCGTGGTGCACCTGGAGAAGCCCTCCGCGCCCCTGACGCTCACCCGGGCCCTGTCCCAGGTGCTCGCCGCGCCCTCCACCTACCCCGGCGGCATGGACGCCCTGCGCGACGTCCTCACCCGGCGGCTCGCGGAGCTGGGCGGGGACGTGCTGGGCCGCGACAACCCGGCGGGCTTCATCGTCGAGGAGCTGGCGTTCGACGGCAGCAAGTTCGCGGGCGTGAAGCTGGTGCGCTCGGACACGCTCTACCGGGCCTCCTGCCTGGTGACGGCCACGGACTCCGGGGCCCTCCGCCGACTGGTGACGGACAAGAAGCACCACCGGGGCCTGCTGGAGCACCTGGACCAGTCCAACACCAAGTCCCTGCTCTTCAGCGTGAACTGGGTGGTGCCGGAGTCGGCGCTCCCGCGCGGCATGGGCGAACTGGTGCTGGTGGACACCCAGGACCCGGAGCTGGGCCCCATGCTCGTGCAGCAGCACCCGGCGCGCACCACCACCGCGGGCAACACCCGGGACGTGGAGGGCGTGCGCGTGGTGTGCGCGGGCGCCTTCGTCCCGGCCTCCGCGCGCGAGCTGGGCGAGGAGCACCTCCAGGCCCTGGCGTCGAAGATCGACGACCACCTGGACCGGCTGATGCCCTTCACGAAGCAGCACCGCGCGCTGCGGTCGGCCCCCTACCTGGACGCCGGGGGAGTGCGCGGCAGCCGCCTCATGCCCCACCCCCTCTACAGCTTCGAAGCGGAAGCCTTCCTGGGCGTCACGGGGTTGAAGCAGCGCACGCCCGCGAAGAACGTGATTCTGGCGGGCCGCGAGGTGCTGCCCGGCCTGGGCCTGGAGGGTGAACTCCTGGCCGGAATGCGGGCCGCGAAGCTGGTGCAGGAGATGCTGAAGAAGAAGGATCCCCTCAAGGGATAGGTTTCCCTCACGGATCCGGCTGGATTTTCGGACTGTTTCTGGTAGGGTCCGCCGCTCTTTTATGGGCTGCTGTAGAACGCCCCAGTTTTCAAGGAGTTAGCAGTCATGGCGTGGAAGTGCGACCTCTGTGGGAAGCGTCCGCTGGTGGGTAACAACGTCAGCCACGCGAACAACAAGACCAAGAAGCGGACCCTGCCGAACCTGCAGAAGCTGCGGGCGAACGTCGAGGGCCGCATCGAACGCGTTCTGGCCTGCACCCGCTGCATCAAGGCGGGCAAGGTGACCAAGGCCGCCTGAAGTCCGGGGTCCTTCCGGTGGGCACGACGCGCGCCCCAAAAGCAGCGCTTCCGCCCACCGAACGGCTCCACCCCCGCGCGGATGATCTGGACCTCCTCCCTGTCGAGGCGGTCGTCCGACGGTTGCATCAAGAAGACCTGATCGCCCTTCGCTCGGTGCGCGAGGCCCTGCCGGCCATCTCGGCGGCGGCCCGGACCGTGGCGGAAGCGTTGCGCGTCGGTGGCAGGCTGCTCTACGTGGGCGCCGGCACCAGCGGACGGCTTGGCGTGCTCGATGCCAGCGAGTGTCCCCCCACCTTCGGCGTGCCGGCCACCTGCGTCCAGGCGGCCATCGCCGGTGGGAAGCGGGCCCTGACGCGCGCCGTGGAGGGCGCCGAGGACGACGTCGAGGCGGGAGCCCGGGCGGTGCGCACCTTCCGGGCGACGGCGCGCGACGTGGTGTGCGGCATCTCCGCGAGCGCGTCCACGCCCTACGTCCGGGGCGCGCTGGACGAGGCCCGCCGCCGGGGGGCGCACACGGTGCTGGTGTGCTGCAACCCACCCGGCAGGCCCATGCGGGCGGACACGGTGGTGCTGGCGCGCACGGGGCCGGAGGTGGTGGCGGGCTCCACGCGGCTCAAGGCGGGCACGGCGACGAAGCTGGTGCTGAACGCGCTCACCACGGCGGCCTTCGTGGCGCTGGGCAAGGTGTACCGGGGGCGCATGGTGGACGTGCGCCCCACGAACGTGAAGCTCAAGGCCCGCGCGGCGCGCATGGTGGCGGAGCTGACGGACCTGCCTCCGGCGCGGGCCCAGGCCCTGCTCGCGGCGGCGGGGGACAGCGTGAAGCTGGCGCTGGCCATGCACTTCACCGGGCTCCCGCCCGCCCAGGCGCGGCGCAGGTTGGAGGACGGAGGCCTGCGAGCGCTTGCCCCTCCCGTGCCCGGACGGACGGCCGTGTCCAAGGCGAACGGAAAAGGCCTCCGGCGCCGTCGGTCCTGAACACCGGGGGGACCCGGGGGGCTGGGGTCCGGCGAGCGTGGGAGCAGGGCTTTAGACTTCAGGGCATGCGCCCCGCCCCACCGACCTCCGCGTTCCTGCCGCCCCGGCTGTGCGTGGGCGTGCTGTCCGGCACCAGCGTGGACGCGGCGGAGGCCGCGCTGTGCCGGGTGGAGGGCACCGGCGCGGACGTGAAGCTCCAGTTGCTGGCCCACGTCTCACGCCCCTTCGCGCCGGACCTCATCGCGCGGGTGCTGGGCCCCCAGGACGCCCGGAGCCTGTGCGCGCTCAACTTCGAATTGGGCGAACAGTTCGCCGAAGCCGTGCTCGCCGCCATCGCGCGCGCGGGCGTGGCCCCCGGGGACGTGCACGTCGTCGGCTCGCATGGCCAGACGATGGCCCACCTGCCGTCGGACCTGTCCCCCACGCCCTCCACGCTCCAGATTGGCGAGGCGGACGTCATCGCCGAGAGAACCGGCCTGCCCGTCGTCAGCGACTTCCGCACCCGGGACATGGCCGTGGGCGGCCAGGGCGCGCCGCTCGTGCCCTACCTGGACTGGGCCGTCTTCCGCAACCGTGAGCGGCCGGACGCCACGCGCGCGTTCCTCAACCTGGGCGGCATCGGCAACCTGAGCGTGGTGGGAGCACGCATGGAGGACACCCTCGCGTTCGACACCGGGCCCGCCAACATGGTGCTGGACGGCCTGGCGCGCCGGATGACGGACGGACGGCTCGGGTGCGACCGCGACGGGAGCCTGTCATCGCGCGGACAGGTGCTCCCCGCGCTCCTGGAGGAATTGCTCGCCCATCCGTTCCTCGCGCGGCCTCCGCCCCGCAGCGCCGGCCGCGAGGGCTTCGGGGAGCCCCTGGTGGAGCGCCTCTGGGCGGCGGCACCGGAGCGCCCCCACGACCTGATGGCCACCGCGAGGGCCTTCACCGTGGAGGCCACCGCGAGGGCCTTCGAGACCTGGGTGTTCCCCCGCTTTCCGCGCCTGGAAGCGGTGTACGTCTCCGGTGGAGGGACGCGGAATCCGGCGCTGATGGAGGACCTGCGGGCGCGGCTGGCCCCGGTGCCCCTGGAGCGGCTGGACGTGCTCGGCTTCCCCGAGGAAGCCAAGGAAGCGGCCCTCTTCGCCCTGCTCGCGGCCGAGCACCGGGCGGGGACGCCCGCGAATGTTTGCCCCGCAACTGGCGCGAGGCGCCGAGTCGTTCTAGGTAAGCTGACACCGTGAGCAGCGTGAACCTGATGGCCCGCGAAGTGGCGGCGAAGATCGTCTTCTACGGCCCGGGCCTGTCCGGGAAGACGACGACCCTGCGGAAGATCTACGAGACCGTCCGCCCGGCGCACCGTGGCGAGATGATGTCCATCGCCACCGAAGGCGACCGGACGCTCTTCTTCGACTTCCTGCCGGTGAAGGTGGAGCGCGTGGGCGACTGCTCCGTGCGGCTCGCCCTCTACACCGTGCCCGGCCAGGTCTTCTACAACGCCACCCGCAAGCTGGTGCTCCAGGGCGCCGACGGCGTGGTGTTCGTGGCGGACTCGCAGGCGGAGGCCATGGACGCCAACCGCGAGTCGCTGGCCAACCTGGAGGAGAACCTCCTGGAGAACGGCATCCGCCTGGAGCGCTTCCCGCTGGTGATGCAGTGGAACAAGCGCGACCTGGAGGGCACCCTCTCCGTGGAGGAGCTGCGCCGGGAGCTCAACCCGCGCGGCGTCCCCGACTTCGAGACGGCCGCCACCAACGGCCGCGGCGTGCTGGACACGCTGAAGACCATCACCCGCCTGGTCATCAAGGACCTGCGCGCCAAGCGCATCGTCCCGCCGCCCCGCCC
>NZ_RAWD01000249.1:0-14804 GCF_003612065.1 Corallococcus sp. CA047B | reverse complement strand
GCGGGGGCCGCGGCCTCGGGGGCGTCGGAGCTCACGCCATCGGCCTTGATGGGGAACGTGGTCTGGCACCGGGCACACTTGAGCTTCGCGCCCCCGGGCGGGATCCGCCTGTCATCGATGTTGTAGTTCGTCTGGCACGACGGGCAGGAGACTTTCATTGTTTTCCTTCGACGAGACCGGCTGGCGCGCGCACGCGCAGCAATGAATGGGCGGTGCGATGGTCCGCGCGGCGCGTGCAGGCTAGCAGAGCCGTTTCAAGCCCGGAAAGAACGCGCCCCCGGGGCGACGAGTCGTCACCCGGGCGGGCAGGAGGGCGGGCGCACGCCCCTACTGGCAGTATGCCTTCCTTTTCCAGCCCCCCGGACGAGGTGGTAGACCCGGCGGAGCATGGATCCCATCGTCATCCTCGGGGCGGGCCTCGCGGGCCTGTCCACCGCGCATTTCCTCAAGCGCCCCTGGCGCCTCATCGAGAAGTCGGACCGGGTCGGCGGCCTCATCAAGACCGAGGTCATCGACGGGTGTTACTTCGACCCCACCGGCCACTGGCTCCACCTGCGCGACCCGGAGATCCAGGAGCTGGTCAACACGCTCTGGCTGCCTGAACAGATGGTGCGCATCCAGCGCCGCGCCGCGGTGTACTCGCGCGGCACCTTCACGCGCTTCCCCTACCAGGTGAACACCCACGGGCTGCCGCCGGAGGTCGTGGCGGAGAACCTGATCGGCTACGTGGAGGCCATCTACGGTGAGAAGGGCCGGGCCCTGCGCGAGCGCGAGCCCGTCAACTTCGAGGAGTTCATCCTCCGCTACATGGGTGAAGGCTTCGCGAAGAACTTCATGCTGCCCTACAACCAGAAGCTGTGGACCGTGCACCCGCGCGAGATGTCCGCCAACTGGGTGGGCCGCTTCGTGCCGCGTCCCTCCCTCAAGGAGGTCGTCGACGGGGCGCTCGGGGCCGGCAGCGACCAGTTGGGCTACAACGCTTCGTTCCTCTACCCGCGCGAAGGCGGCATCGAGAGCCTGGCGCGCGCGATGAAACAGCACCTGCGCGGCGGCGAATTGAGCGTGCACACCGAGCCCGTCTCCATCGACTGGAAGGCGAAGCAGGTCGTGCTGTCGGACGGGCGCACGCAAGGCTACTCGGGGCTCGTGTCCTCCATCGCGCTGCCCACGCTGGTGCAGTTGATTGCGCGCGGTGCCTCCGGGGTTCCGGAGGAGGTGCAGGCCGCGGCGAAGCGTCTGCGGGCCTTCACCGTCACGTACGTGTGCGTGGGCGCGAAGGGCGCGAACCGTCAGCCCTGGCACTGGATCTACCTGCCGGAGCCGGAGTTCCATGCGTACCGCATCGGTTCGCCCTCGGCGGTGTACGCGCCCCTGGCTCCCTCGGACACGGCCAGCTTCTCCGTCGAGTTCAGCCACCACGGCGAGCTGTCGCTGGAGGACGCGGAGCGCAAGGCGGTGGAGGACCTGCTGCGCTCGGAGATGATCCACTCGAAGGACGACGTCCTCTTCACCAAGGCGAGGGAGATCCCCAACGCGTATGTGCTCTACGACGACGCGTACGGACCGGCGAAGGCGGAGGTCGCCCGCTTCCTGGAGCACGCGGGCATCCTCACCGCGGGGCGTTATGGCCAGTGGGAGTACTCGTCCATGGAGGACGCCATCCTGGGCGGGCGGGCCTGTGCCCGGACGCTGAACGGCTGACGCGAGGGGTCATCTCCTTGTCGACGGGTGGGTTGGGGCCGTGCTAGGCCCCAGGCCTACCTTTCGCTTCTTCTGGACCCATGGCCCTGCACCTCTCCGTCGTCATCCCGGTCTACAACGAAGAGTCCATCATCGCCCAGGCAGCCGAAGAGCTGCGTCAGGGGTTGGATGCGCGCGGGCTCGACTACGAAATCATCTTCGCGGAGAACGGCTCGCGCGACGCGACGCCCATGATCCTGGAGGATCTGTGCTCCAAGAACCCGCGCCTGCGCTGGTTCCACTCGGAGACGCCCAACTACGGCGTGGCGCTGAAGGAGGGCATCCTCAAGGCCCGGGGCACCTACGTGGTGTGCGATGAAATCGACCTGTGCGACCTGACCTTCTACGACGCGGCGCTGCCCCGGCTGGAGCGCGGCGAGGCGGACATGGTCGTGGGCTCCAAGGCGGCCAAGGGCGCGAGTGATCAGCGGCCCCTCATCCGCCGCGCGGCCACGCGGGTGCACAACAAGCTGTTGCGCGTGGCGCTGGGCTTCCAGGGCACCGACACGCACGGCCTGAAGGCGTTCCGCCGCGAAGCGCTGCTGCCCGTCATCCAGAAGTGCGTGGTGGACATGGACGTGTTCGCCAGCGAGTTCGTCATCCGCGCGTGGCGCGAGGGGCTCAACGTGATGGAGATCCCCATCCAGCTCCACGAGAAGCGCCAGCCGTCCATCCACCTGTTCAAGCGCGTGCCCAACGTGCTCAAGAACGTGGGCAAGCTGTTCTACGTCATCCGCGTTCGCGGGACCTGAAGAGGGAGCGCTCCATGCCAGCGGTGCGACTGGCGTCCATCTCCGTCGACCTGGATTCGCTGCCGCACTACTGCCGGATCCACGGGCTGCCCGAGTCGCTCCTGGACGACCGGGCCCGCACGTTGATCCATCGCGTGGCGGTGCCCCGCTTCCGCGACCTGCTGGCCTCCGTCGGAGTGCCCGGGACGTTCTTCGCCATCGGGGAGGACCTGGAGGCGGACCCCGGCGCGGCGGCCGGCATGCGGCAGTCCCACGCGGCGGGCATCGAGGTCGCGAGCCACAGCCACGCCCATGACTACGCGCTCACGCGGCGCGGTGCCGACGCCATCGCGGAAGACCTGGCGCGCGCGGACGCGGCCATCCTGAAGGCCACCGGCGTGCGTCCTTGCGGCTTCCGGGCCCCGGGCTACACGCTGAACGCCGACCTGTACGCGGCCACGGTGGTGCAGGGGTACACGTATGGGTCCTCCGCGTTCCCGGCGGCGCCGTACTACGCGGCGAAGGCGGCGGTGATGGGGGCGCTCGCGGCGCTGGGGCGGCCTTCGCGCTCCGTGCTGGATACGCCCCGCGTGCTGCTCGCGCCGCGCGTGCCGTACCGGCCGGATCCGGCGCAGCCCTACCGACGGGGCACGGGGGCGGTGGTGGAGCTGCCGATGACGGTGACGCCGGTGGTGCGCTTCCCGTTCATCGGCACGTTCGCGACCACGCTGCCTCGCGGCACCATGCGCGCCGCGTACCGGGCATGCCGGGCGGACGCCTTCTTCAACTTCGAGCTGCACGGTGTCGACGTGCTGGACGCGGCGGACGGCATCCCGCCGGAGCTGGTGCGTCAGCAGCGCGACCTGCGCGTGAGCGCCGCGAAGAAGCAGGAGCGGCTGCGCAGCATCTTCCAGTGGCTCAAGGAAGACTTCGACGTCGTCACCCTGCGCGACGCGGCGGGGCAGCTCTCCGCGACGCTCTGAGGGAACGTCGCGCCGCGGGGATCAGCGCGCGGCCTTCAGGGCCTTCCAATCCGCTTCGGCCTGATCCGCGTAGGACTGCGCGAACGCGGTGAGCCGCTTCGTGGCTTCGTGCGTATCGCCGCCCAGCCAGGCCTCCAGGCGCGTGGCCTGCTCCCGCGTGTGGCCATGCGCCCGGGCCAGCACCACGCCCGCCTGTTCGAAGGTGGAGCGCAGGGCCTTCTTCTTGGAGAGCGCGCCGTCGTCCAGCTTGCCCTTCTCCGGTTCCACCTCGCGCACGAGGAAGGCCCGGCCGCCCATGCTCACCGTGCCCGTGAGCGGGTTCGCGTCGCCAGCCAGTTCCTTCTGCGCCTTCACCACGTCCGCGCCGTTCGCGGGGACCGGGGGAGAACCCACGCCGGAGGCCAGCAGCTCCTTCAGCTCCAGCAGCACGGGCGGGGCCTTCGGATCCTTCGCGCCCAGGAGCACGTAGTCGCGCTCCAGGCCGTAGCTGCTGCCACCCGCGTCCAGGCGCTCCGCGAGGTCCAGCACCTTCAGGGGCACGGCCACGCCCTCGGTGCCCTTCAGGGTCGCTTCGTAGGACGCCAGCGCCGCGCGCACCGCGCTCTTCCGCGTCGCGTCCAGCGGCTTGAGCGTGTCCGTGGTGAGGAAACGGGGACCCTTGGCACCGTCGGACTTCACGTACTTCTCCAACAGGTCCTTCGGCGACGTGTCGCGCGACTGGTCGATGAGGTCCTTCACCGGCCCGGACGATTCCTTCTTCGTCAGGAAGGCCCCCGGGTTCGCATCCCCGTCCGCCAGCAGCTCCAGCGTCTCGAAGTACCCTTGCGCGAGCGCCTTGACCGCCTCCGCCTGCTCCCCGGCGGACAGGCCCGCCTCGCGCGCGGTGAGCACGGCGCTGGTGGCCAGCCGCGTGAGGTCCGCTTCCGGCGACGCGATGCCCGCCTGGTCGAAGTCGTTGAGCCCCCACACCGCCTTGCCCTCCGGTCCCCGGAAGGTGCCCAGGTTGCCCACGTGGGCATCCCCCACCACGAGGATGTCCGGGGCCGGCCGGTCCAGGAGCTTCGCGCCTTGCGCGTACGGCCCCCGCAGGTCCGCATGGAAGAGCGCCGGCATCGCCCGGAACATCGCGGAGGGGCTCTCGCGCATCATCGCGAGCTTCTCCTTCAGGCGCGCGGGCGGCAGGGCCAGCTTCGCGTTGAAGTCGCGCACGAAGGCCACCCCCTGGGAGGGCTCCCTCGCGAGGTCGGATGTGGCGGCCTTGGCCCGCGCCGGGGTGTTCACGGCCACGGTGTCGCCGGTCCGGGACGAGGGGGCCCGGGGCTGGAAGTCGCTGGTGGTGTTCATCCGCCCCGCCGGACCTCCCGCGGAGGCGAGCGTCAACACCGTCGCCGCGACGGTGGAACCAGGGGCGGACGTCCGGGAGGGGGGCTTGGGCGGGATGCGCATGGGGGATTCCTTCCGACAGGTTGTCGTCAGAAGCGCGTCGCGGGTTGCTGGCCCACTCCCGGTGTGCGTGCCGGGGTGCTAAGGAGCCAGCCATGCTGGAGCGTTTCAGCGACAAGGTGAAGAAGGGCCTGCGCGGCTGGACCGAGCGCATGGCGGGCGAAGCGCAGTCGGGCGAACTCCAGGGCCTGGCCCGGACGGAGAACGAGTACGGGGTGGACCCCTTCGGGTTCAACCTGGACTACAGCCTGGCCGCCATCGCCCCGTTCCTGTGGCTCTACCGCCACTATTTCCGCGTGGAGGCCTACGGCGCGGACCGCATCCCCGCCGGGCGCGTGCTGCTGGTGTCCAACCACTCCGGCCAGCTGCCCATGGACGGTGCGATGATTGGCATCGCCCTGATGGTGGAGGGCTCTCCGCCGCGCGCCATCCGCAGCATGGTGGAGAAGTGGGTGCCGTCCCTGCCCTACGTCTCCACCTTCATGGCGCGCGTGGGCCAGATCGTCGGCACGCCGGAGAACTGCCGCCGCCTGCTGGAGGCGGAGGAGGCCATCCTCGTGTTTCCCGAAGGCACGCGCGGCCTCAACAAGCTGTGGCCCCAGCGCTACCAGCTCCAGGAGTTCGGCCTGGGCTTCATGCGGCTGGCCCTGGAGACGAACACGCCCATCGTCCCCATCGCCGTGGTGGGCGCGGAAGAGCAGGCCCCCGCGCTGATGAACCTGAAGCCCCTGGCGAAGCTTCTGGGCATGCCGTCCTTCCCCATCACGCCCACCGGCGCGGCGTTCCCGCTGCCCACCAAGTACCGGATCTACTTCGGAGACGCGTTGCACTTCACCGGCCGCGCGGACGACGAGGACAGTGAACTCGACAAGAAGGTGCGCACCGTGAAGGCCTCCATCCAGGCGATGCTCCAGCAGGGGCTCAAGGAACGCCGGGGCGTGTTCTGGTGAGCGCCCCGCACGAGGAAGAGAAGGAGGGCGGGGCGGACAACAAGAAGCCCGCCGTCGTCGTCACGGGCATCAGCGGCAACCTGGGCCGCACCCTGGCGAAGATGCTGCACAAGCGCGAGCGCATCATCGGCATCGACCGGCGCCCCTTCGCGGGCCGGCCGAAGGACGTCGAGATGCACCAGATGGACCTGCGCAAGAAGAAGGCGGAGGACGTCTTTCGCAAGAACGAGGTCCGCGCCGTCATCCACATGGGCATCATGCACGACCCGCGCATGAGCGAGGAGGAGCACCACTCCTTCAACGTCGTGGGCACCACGCGCCTGTTGGAGTACTGCGCGAAGTACGGCGTGAAGAAGGTGGTCGTCCTGTCCTCGGCCAACGTCTACGGCCCCAGCCCGGACAACTCCAACTTCCTCACCGAGGACGCGCCGCTGATGGCCGCGAGCCGCTTCTCCGGCGTGCGCGACCTCATCGAAGTGGACATGCTGGCGCACAGCTTCTTCTGGAAGCATCCGAACATCGAGACGGTCATCCTGCGGCCCGTCCACATCGTCGGACCCACCATCAAGAACGCGCCGTCCAACTACCTGCGGCTGCGCTACCCGTGGACGCTCGCGGGCTTCGACCCGATGGTGCAGCTCATCCACGTGGAGGACGTGGCGCGCGCGATGGTGGAGGCCCTGCGCCCGGAGCCCAAGGGCGTCTACAACGTCGTCGGCCCCGGCCAGGTGCCCCTGTCCGCGGTGCTGGGAGAGCTGGGCCACACCGCCATCCCCGTGCCGCACCCGGTGGCCCGCCCGCTCCTGGGCCTGATGTTCCGCTACCGCCTGGCCAACTTCCCGCCCCCGGAGCTGGACCACATCCAGTTCCTCTGCGCCGTGGACGGCAATCGCTGGGTCCAGGACGTGGGCTGGAAGGCCCGGCACTCCATGCGCGACACCATCCGCTCCGTGGTGGGCGAGTAGCGGATTTTCCATGGGCCGCCGCCGCTCCCCCTGACACGGATGTCACTGGGGCAGTGGCGGGATGGCAGGGGCCCCCTGACAGGACTGTCAGGCAGGCCCCGGCGGTGACGGAAGGCTCGGGCACGCAAGTGTCTGATTTCCCAGGGGCGCCGGGGGCAGGGCAGGGGGGCGCGGAGGTTGGCACCCGCCTTGCTTATATCCCCAGCAACACGGCGAGGTCGCAGCGGGCCTGAGCAACACCGCGCGACCCCGTCACCCTGGTAGGGGGTTCCATTGGGGAACCCTCGACGCCCACCGTCTCGGCCGGCCCCGAGGCGGTGGGCGACTTTTTTTCTACTCCAGCTCGCCCGCGAACGGGCCTGACTGCTGCTTCTCCAGCAGCCAGACGCCATCGCGGAAGACGAACTCCGAGGTAACGGACTCGGTCTGTTCGGAGGCGGAGGGCAGGCGCATCCACTGGATGCGGCTGTGGACGGTGGCGCGCTTGCCGTCGTCGGCGAGCTTCACGTCCTCGATTTCGTAGTCGGTGACGGTGAGGTCGCGCTCGTCGTGCAGCTCGCGGCGCTTGCGCTCGAAGTCCTGGCGCTCCTCGGGGACGAGGAAGCCGGACAGGGCGCGGTAGTTGCGCCAGCGCAGGTTCTTGTGGAAGCCCTCCACGGCGGGGCGGAGCGTTTCCGGGTCCCCAGCGGGTGGGGTGTGGGCACAGGCCCCACCGAGGACCAGGGCGAACATCAGGGCAGGCAGGCGGTTCACGTGCGCGACGCTACCACCCGCTGCGTGCGCGGGACGAGGGCGGTGCTATGGTCCGCACTCCCCGCCCGAGCACCGGAGTCGCGACTCAACATGGCCAAGTCGATGGTGGAGCGCTACGAGCAGCTCCTCCGGCAGGACCCGACCTCTTCCGTCTTCGTGGAGCTGGCGAAGGCGCTCCTGGAGAAGGGAGACGCGGCGCGCACGATTGAAGTGTGCACCCAAGGCATCACCCACCACCCCACGTCCACCGTGGGACGGGTGCTGTGGGGCAAGGCGCTCATCCAACTGGGCCGGCCCGCGGAGGCGATGGAGCAGTTCGATCAGGCCATCGCCATCGAGAAGGACAACCCCTACGCCTACAACCTCATTGGCGAGGTGTTGTTGCAGCGCGGGCTGTTCCGCTCGGCGCTGCCCATCCTTCGCAAGGCCGTGGCGCTGCAACCCAACAACGGGCGCGTGAAGCAGTGGCTGGATCAAGCCCAGCAGGCGCTGTCCGGCGGGCCCGCGCCCATCTTCGCGGACCTGGGCACCCTGGCGGTCCCGGCGGCGGCTCCGGAGGACGACGAGGCCCCGGCGCCGGGGGCGGAGGCACAGCCGTCCGCGTTCGATGCGCGCGCGGCGGCGGCGGCCGGTCTGGAGCCGCGTCGTGCCCGGACGGAGACCCCCGTGGGTGGCGCGGAGCGCGCCGCGTCCGAGGCGGGCCCGGCGAGCGGAGCCGCGCCGACAGCGGGTGCGACGGATGCGCGCGCTTCGGTGGGACCTGCTTCCGGCGGTCCGGAAGGGGCGGGGGCGGAATCCCCCGGAGAACCGTCTTCCGGGCGTGAGGCTTCGGACGGGTCCTCGGATCCCGCTTCCGCGCATGAGGCTTCGGATCCGGCTGACGGGCGTGAGGCCTCGGATCCGGCTGACGGGCGTGACGCTTCGGACGGGTCCTCGGATCCGGCTGACGGACGTGAGGCTCAGGGTGGCCCCGTGGAGGCGGGCCAGGAGTCGTCGGAGTCCAGGCGCGAGGCGCAGGCGGGGGCCGAACCTCAGAACTCCGGGGCTCAGGCGGGCCCGTCGGATCCGGCAAAGGCGCCAGGTCGCGCACGTTCGTCCGGAATGCTCGCGGACCTCCCGGATGCTCCGGCCGACGAGCCTTCTTCGTCGCAGGGCGGCGGGCTGCTCGGAAACCTTCCGGGCCCGGAGGCGGTGCGGGCGCGGGCTCCCGCGCCGGTGGCTCCAGTCGCTACGACGGCGGGCGGCAAGCGCTCGCTGCTGGACGACATCCCGGATGCCACGGAGCTGGCGGCGGCGACCGCTCGCAACAAGGCGGCGGCGAACGCGAAGGACACGGAGGCGCTCGCCGCGAAGTACGAGCGCGAGATGCACGAGAAGATCGCCAAGGAGCGGGCGAAGCAGTCCCTCCTGGAGCGCTACGGCGCGAAGACCGTGGCCCTCTTCGTCGCGATCATCTTCCTGGGCGCGAGCGCGGGCTTCTTCCTGCTCTACCGCTCCCGCCAGGGCGGCCAGACGCTGTCCGAAACGCTGGAGCTGGCCCGGCGGGCGGTGGCGCAGGACACTGGCGCGTCCCTGGACGAAGCGCTCCGGCAGCTTGACCGCGCGCGCGACATGGACGAAGCCAGCGCGCAGGGCTGGGCCCTCACGGCCTACGCGCATGCGCTGCGCTACCAGGACCACGGCGGTGCCTCCGAGGACCGGCGGCTGGCGCTGGAGGCCCTGGAGAAGCCAGGCGTGAAGGACGGCTTCGCCGGGCTGGTGCTCGCGACGAACGAGCTGGTGGCGGACGAGCGGGGCCGTGAGTCGACGCGCCGCGCGCTGCTCGCCTCGCAGGACGATGTGACGGAGGTGCACGCGCTCGCGGGCAGCCTGCTCCTGGCGGCCAAGGACGAGAAGAAGGCCCTGGACCGCTTCGACCGGGCCCTCAAGGCGTCGCCGGGCAACGTCCGCGCGCTGGTGTCCCTGGGCGGCTACTACCTGGCCTCCGAGGACTTCGCGCAGGCGCTGGAGATGTTCAAGCGCGCGCGCGAGGTCTCCAAGGAGCACCCGGCCGCCCGCATCGGCATGGCGGAGAGCCGGCTCGCGCTGGAGCAGGAGCTGGAAGCGGGGCTGGCGGACGTGGCGCCGCTGGCGAAGGATCCGAAGCTGCCCCCCGCGCTCAAGCCCCGCCAGCAGTTGGTGCACGGCGAGCTGCTGTCCGCGCTGGGCAAGTACGAGGAAGCGCGCGCACTGCTCGCCCAGGGCACGCAGGGGCCGCTGGCCATGGACTTCCAGCTCGCGCTGGGGGCCGCGGGCCGCGCCGCCGGCAAGCTGGAGGCCGCGCAGCAGGCCTATGAGGCCGCGTTGAAGCTCCAGCCCAAGAGCGAGGACGCGAAGGAAGGCCTGGGGCGCACGCTGCTGGATCGCGACCGCGAGCGCGAGGCGCTGCAGCGGCTGGAGGTGGATGGGGGCCGCAAGGTGGCGATGGTGCGCGGCGCGGCGTACGCGCGGCTGGGAGACTGGAAGAAGGCCCGCGCGGAGCTGGCCCGCACGCGCGTGAACGACCGCTATCCGCCGGAGGCCGTCGCGGTGCTGGCGCTGGCGGACGCGAACGAAGGCAACGGCGCCCAGGCACGCGAGGTGCTGGAGAAGGCGCTCGCCAAGCGGCCGCGCACCGACCTGCGCGTGGCGCTGGGGCAGGTGTACTGGCGCGAGCGCGCGCTCGACAAGGCGCAGGCCCAGTTCGACGAGGCGCTGAAGGACCCCCGCGACTACGAGGGTGCGTGCTCCCTGGGGCGGCTGCTCCTGGCGCGCGGCCTGCCGGACATGGCCCTCAAGCCGCTGACGCAGGCGGTGGAGCGCAACGGCGCGCATGGCGAGTCTCGCGACGCGCTGGGCCGCGTGCTCCTGGCGCTGGGCCGCACGCCAGAGGCGCTGAAGCAGTTCGAGGCGTGGCAGCTGGACAACCCTGGCAGCGCGGCGGCGCAGAAGGGCTTCGCGCTGGCGCTGTACCAGTCCGGTCGCCGCAAGGAGGCCGAAGGGGCGTCGGGCCGCGCGGTGAAGCTCGCGCCGGAGGACGCGGAGGGGCAGCGGCTGCGCGCGGCGCTCCTGTTCAGCAACGGCGATGCGAAGGGCGGCTTCGCGGCGCTGGAGCGCGCCAACAAGCTGGACTCCAAGGACCCCAACACCTTCTGTGAAATCGCCCAGGCCTTCCTGCGCCAGGGCCAGGTCGAGAGCGCGGACGCGGCCTTCGCGGCGGCGCGGCGCGAGGGTCCGGACGCGACGTGCGGCCGCGTGGGCGAGCTGTACGCGCAGCTTCCCGGCGGAGGCCGGGGCGCGTCGCGCACGCTGCAGGACCTGGCCGACCGTGCACACACCGTCTGGGACAAGGCCTTCGCCCAGACGACGCTGGCGCGGGTGCTGCTGGGCGCGGGCATGGTGAAGGAGGCGCGGGCGGCCGCCGACGAGGCCGTGAAGCTGGCCCCCTTCAGCGGCCGGGCATACCTGGCGCTGGGCCTGGTGGCCTTCAAGCAACGGCAGGAGGCCCCCGCGCGCGAGGCGCTGGCCAAGGCGGTGGAGCTGGAGCCCACCGACGGCATGGCGCACCTGGCGCTGGCGGACGTCCTGGCGCGCGAGACGGCGGAGTTGCCCCGGGCGGTGGAGTCCTACGAGGCCTTCCTGCGGCTCGCAGGGGAGGCCCCGGATGCGAAGCGCGTGAAGAAGGCCCTTCCGCTCCTCAAGCGCCGGGCGTCGAGATAGCGTGACCGACGTGCGCGAGCGGCCCCCGTCTTCACCCCTGCTGCAGGTCATGTGGGGCAACGCCTTCCTGCTGTCGGTGCTCTACCTGCTGGTGGGCATCGTCGTGGAGGTCCTCCGGCGGAAGTTCCGCTCGCCGACGGTCGAGCGCCTGTCCATGGCGCTCGACTCCCTGCCGGCGCGGGCGCTGGAGGTGGTGCACGGCCTGGAGCCGCTGCGCGCGGCGTACTTCAACGGCCGCATCTCCGATTTGGGGGTGCGCGTCCTCTTCGGCGTCGTCACCGTGGTGGTCATCTTCCTGCTCGCGCTGGTGGTGGGCGCCATCATGGGCGTGCTGCGGTGGGCCGTCCTTCGCGCCGCCGGCCACCGGAGCGGCCCTCCCCAGGGCTGAGCGCCCAAGGCCCGCCGACGGCGGGCCTCACGAGGTGCGGCGCAGCTTCGACTTGCGCACGCGCGGGGGCACGGGCGAGGCCTGCGGCTCATGGCCCGCGGCGCGGGCCATCAGGCAGATCTCCACCACCTTGGGGCCGAAGCGCTCCCAGCGGCTCTCCCCGGTGCCCTTCACCGCGAGGAAGGACTCCCGGTCCACCGGCAGCTCGGCGGCGATGCCCAGGAGTGTCGCGTCGTTGAAGATGATGAAGGGCGGGACATCCAGGTCCTTGGCCAGGTCCTTGCGCCAGCGGCGCAGCTCCGTGGAGGCCAGCTCGCTGTAGACCCGCACCGGCGCGCCGGAGGCTGCGGGCGCGGCGCGCGAGGAGGATCCGGACGGCTTGGGCATCATGCTGCCCGCGCACCGGTCGCACGTGCCGCACACCGTCGCCGCGTCCGCCTGCCCGAAGTAGTTCAGGATGAACGCGCGCCGGCACTTCGGCGTGTACGCGTAGTCCGTCATCCGCTTGAGCATCAGCAGGTTGTGCCGCTCCTGCGTGCGGACCCGGCTCAGGTCCACGCTCAGCTCGCGGAACGGGACGCGCTCCAGCGCGCGGATGGAGCGCCCCGCGAAGGGCTTGCGCACCCGCACGACGCCCGCCTTCTCCAGGAGCCCCAGCGCGTGCCGGAGCTCGTCCTCCGACAGCGCCGTGCGCCGCGCGAGGATGGGCAATTCCGTGGTGGCCTGACGTCCCACCGGGAAGGTCTCCAGCAGCGAGCGCAAGAGCCGCTGGGTCTCCGGCGCGTGCGGCTGGGCCGTGGGCGCCTTGTCGGTCAGCGTCAGCCCGTACTCGCCCTCGCCGCGACCGCCGCGCTCCAGCTTGCCCTCGCGCTCGAAGATCTTGAGCGCGGCGGAGACCTCGAACTCGCTGGCGCCCACCATGCCCGCCAGCGCGTGCACGCCCCGGTCGAACTCCTCCACGCCCTGAAGCGCTGACCACACGTCCGACAGCACGGACTCGGACGGGTGGCTGCTCTCGATGAGGCGCTCCTGCGTGTACACGTCCGCGTGGTTGAACAGCAGCGCCGCCGTGGCGGGGTTGCCGTCCCGGCCCGCGCGGCCAATCTCCTGGTAGTACGCCTCCACCGCGCGGGGGATGTTGGCGTGCGCGACGAAGCGGATGTCCGACTTGTCGATGCCCATGCCGAAGGCGTTGGTGGCCACCGCCACCGCCTCCTTCGCGGACATGAAGTCCTCCTGCGCGCGGCGGCGGGCGTCGTCCTCCATGCCCGCGTGGTACAGCACCGCGCGCACCTTGCGCGTCACGAGCGCGGAGTGCATCCCTTCCGCGGCCTTGCGCGTGGAGCAGTAGATGATGCCGCTGCCGCCCTTGGCCGCCAGCTGGGCGCAGGCCTCCCGGCGCTCCTCGTCCCCGTTGACGTTCACCACGTCGAGGAAGAGGTTCGGCCGGTCGAAGCCCTGGGCGAACACCCTCGGGTCCTTCATCAGCAGCACGCGGACGATGTCGTCGCGCACCTCCGGGGTCGCCGTGGCGGTGAGGGCCACCGTGCGCGGGGGGCGCAGCCGCTTGCGCACCTGTCCCAGGAGCGCGTAGTCCGGCCGGAAGTCGTGGCCCCACTGGGAGATGCAGTGCGCCTCGTCCACGGCGAACAGCTCCACGCCCAGCTCGGAGATGAGCTCCAGGAAGCTTCCGCTGCGGAAGCGCTCCGGCGCGACGTAGAGCAGCTTGTACTCGCGGGCGCGCAGCTTGCGCAGGCGCTCCGCCCGCTCCAGGTCCGACAGCGAGGAGTTGATGAAGGTGGCCGGGATGCCCTTCGCGGTGAGCTGCTCCACCTGGTCCTTCATCAACGCGATGAGCGGCGACACCACCAGCGTGATGCCCGGCAGGAGCAGCGCCGGCAGCTGGTAGCACAGGCTCTTGCCCGCGCCCGTGGGCATCACCACCACGGTGTTGCGGCCGCTGAGCACGGAGTTGATGACGGGGGCCTGGCCGGGGCGGAACTCCGACAGGCCGAAGTACCGCACCAGTCCCCGCTGGGCATCTTCGAGGAAGGGCAGGGACTCCAGCATCGCGCGCATGTTCATCATCCTGGGTCGGCCGTCAACGCCTATCCCTGTCCGTGGGCACCGGTGCCCCACCTCACAGCTCGAGCCCCGGAGGAAGTGGAACCGCCAGCGCCGCCCGTTTCCTCGCCACCTCGCGCCGCAGTTCTTCCGTCCGCTCCGGGTCCAGGCGGCCATCCACGATGACGTCCCCCTCGCGTGCGCCCGGCGGCAGCCTCCAGCGCTCCACCGTGCACGCCTGCCCGCTCCCGGTTTGCACCACCCGGGCCCGCGTGCCCTCCAGCAGCTCCACGTGCACGGGGCTGGCGCCCACCCCCAGCAGCACCCCCGCCATCATCACCAGCCCCCGTCCGGCGTGCCGCACTTGCGTCGCCCCTCCCGCTCGCTGTCCGGCAGCAGTCCTCGCTCCAGCATCGACACGTAGGCGCCGTCCCCCACGACGACGTGGTCGAGCAGCTTCACGCCCAGGAGCCCCGCCGCGCGCGCCAGGTGCTCGGTGAGGCCCACGTCCTGGACGCTGGGCTCCGGGTCCCCCGACGGGTGGTTGTGCGCGAGCACGATGGCCGTGGCTCGCGCGGACAACGCCGCGGCGAACACCTCCCGGGGATCCACCGGGCACGCGCTCAGCGTTCCTTCTGCCACCCGGGCGTCATGCACCAGCACGTTGCGCGGGTTGAAGCACAGCACGTGGAACACCTCGCGCCGGAGCGCGCCCAGCGTGGGCGTCAGGTACGCGTGGATATCCTTCGGCGTGCGCAGCTTGGGACGGCGTTCCGGAGAGCGCTGCGCGCGCCGCCCCAGCTCCAGCGCCGCCAACAGCCGCGATGTTCGGGCCGGGCCCACGCCCCGGCGTGCGCACAGGGCCCGGGGATCCTCCTGCACCAGCGCCTTGAGCCCACCCCGCGTCAGGCCCGCGTCCTTGAGGCCCGTGCCCCTGGGCCCCTCCGTCCACAACAACCCCAGCAACTCCAGGTCGGTGAGGGCCTCCGCGCCCAGCCGGAAGAGGCGCTCGCGCGCGTCCTCCGTGAGGGCCCTCACCGACCTGGAGT
>NZ_RAWD01000248.1:0-14878 GCF_003612065.1 Corallococcus sp. CA047B | reverse complement strand
CGGCAGCCGTGGATCGTCCGGGGCGTGATGCGCACGAGCGAGGCGGTGACGCCGGTGCCGCACCTGGCCGCGCCGTTCTTCACCTTCACGGCGGTGTACCTGTTCCTGGGGGTGACGGTGCTCTTCGTGCTCTGGCGGCAGGTGGCGGGCACGCTGCCCGGAGCGGTGGATGGGAAGGTGACCCATGCCCATTGAGGAGATGCTGGGGTTCGCGGTGGCGGGCACGTTCGTGCTGTACGCGCTCCTGGGCGGGGCGGACTTCGGCGGTGGGGTGTGGGACCTGCTGGCCCTGGGGCCTCGCAAGGCGGAGCAGCGGGCGCTCATCGCCCGCGCCATCGGTCCGGTGTGGGAGGTGAACCATGTCTGGCTCATCGTCGGACTGGTGCTGCTGTTCAGCGGCTTTCCGCGCGCGTTCGCGGCGCTGAGCGTGGCGCTGCACGTGCCCCTGACGCTGCTGGTGCTGGGCATCGTGTTCCGGGGGACGGCGTTCACCTTCCGGGCCTACGACACGCGCGGCGACGCGGTGGAGCGGCGCTGGGGCGTCGTCTTCAGCGTGGCGAGCGTGGTGGCGCCGCTGCTGCTGGGCATGTGCGTGGGCGCGGTGGCCAGCGACGCCATCCGCATGCAGGGGCACGCGGTGGTGAGCGGCTTCTTCGCGTCGTGGCTGTCCCCCTTCGCGGTGTCGGTGGGCGTGCTGACGCTGGGGCTCTTCGCGTTCCTGGCGGCGGTGTACCTCACGCACGAGGCGCACACGCCCCAACTGGCGGAGGACTTCCGGCGCCGCGCGCTGGTGACGGGCGGGCTCCTGTTCCCGCTGGCCCTGGCGGTGCTGCTGCTGTCGAAGGAGGGCGCGCCCCGGGTGTGGACCGGGCTGTCGCAGACGCCGTTCGCGCTGGCGCTGCACGTGGGCACGGCGGTGGCGGCGGTGGTGGCCTTCGCGCTCCTGTGGACGCGGCGCTTCCGGGCCGCGCGGGTGGCGGCGGCCACGCAGGCGGGGCTCATCGTGCTGGGGTGGGCGGTGTCGCAGGCGCCGTATCTCGTGTACCCGGGCCTGACGTTGCGAAGCGCGGCGGCGTCGCCAGGGGTGATGCGGCTGCTGTTCGTCGCGCTCGGGGTGGGGGCGGTGACGGTGGTGCCGTCGCTGGTGCTCCTGTTCCGCGTCTTCCGGCCCCAGCCTCCCGGAACGACGGCTACTTGAGCACGGGGAAGAGGGGCGGGTGGACGACGCGGGGCTTCTCCTCGCCCCGGGTCACGAGGACGCGGGCGCCTTCGAGCAGGTCCTCGGAGTCCAGCGCCTCCACCACGGTGCGCGCGGCCGTCTCCTCATCCATCACGCGGCAGTGCACGCGCATGAAGCCGCCTTCCGTCTCGCCGCCCTCCACCTCGCCGTTGCCCGTCCAACCGAGCGCGTCCGTGAGCAGCTCCTCCACGGCGTTGCGCTTCTCGAAGTCGTGGCCGCTGCCCTTGCCCTGCACGGCGTACTCCACCAGGAGCACAGCCATGGCCTCGGGCTCGGGCTCGTCGTAGCCGGTGTCCACCAGGGACTCGGCCTCCTGGGCGATGACCATGTCGGGGTCCTCGTCGGCGGGGACGGGGACGGTCTTCTGTTCGCCGCCGTCGCCCACGGGGCCCCAGTGCACGGTGACGACGCCCTCGTGCTCCCAGGCCTCCCAGTAGCGCAGGGTGTCGCCGTCCTTCTTGTAGAGCTTCAGCACGCCGGTGGCCTCATGCGCGCGGACTCTACCGTCAGGAGGCCGGGGCGCATCCTAGAAGGCACGGCCCTGGCCGCCGTCCACGGGCAGGGTGGAGCCCGTGACCCACTTCGCCCGCTCGGAGCACAGGAAGGCGACCACGTCCGCCACCTCCTCCGGCGTGCCGAAGCGGCCCCAGGGGATCTGCTCGCGCACCATGCGGGCCACGGCTTCGGGGTCCAGTTGCTGGCGTTTGTCCCAGCTTCCCCCGGGGAAGAAGATGGAGCCGGGGGCGACGGCGTTGACGCGGATGCGGTGGGGGGCCAGGTCCACCGCCATCTCCTTGGTCAGCGCGATGAGGGCCGCCTTGGCCGCGCTGTAGGGCGCGCTGGTGGCGTACTCACGGCCGAAGATGGAGCTCAGGTGGACGATGCTGCCGCCCCCCCGCGCGCGCATCACCGCCAGTGCGCGCTGGCTGCACCACACGGCGGACATCAGGTTGCGCTGGAGCACGTCCGCCCACTGCTCGGAGCTGGCCGCGTCGAAGGCGCCCGCGCCGCCGCTGCCGCCCACGTTGTTGACCAGGATGTCCAGCGAACCGAACGCGCGCACCGCCGCGTCCACCGCGGCATGGGCCCCTTCCGGGGTCGCCACGTCCGCGACCACCGTGGCCACCTGCGCGCCCTCGGAGCGCAGCGCCTTCGCCACGGTCTCCACGGGCTCCAGGTTCCGAGCGCACACGCACACCCGCGCGCCCTCGCGCGACAGCACCGTGGCGATGGCCCGTCCGATGCCCCGGCTGCTGCCGGTGATGAGCGCTGTTTTTCCTGTGATTCCCAGTTCCATGCGGCGTGTTCTACCGCTGGAGCGGGGCGCGTGGGGCGCGGGTTTGTGGGGGGCGGTCGAGATCCTGACGGAAGGGGGTTAGAGGCGCTCGAAGAGGTCCAGGCGCCAGGTGCCGTCCATCTCGCCGCGCAGGTGTCGCAGGTTCTTGGGGGAGAGGCGGCGGAAGGAGTCGTGGACGTCGTGGCCGTTGAGGCGCATGTCGCGGCTCTGGCCGGTCCAGTGGACGAGGAGCAGGTGCCCGCCGGGCTCCAGGTGTTCGAGGATGCGCTGCTGCGCGCGCTCCAATTCCTGCGGGCTCCAATGGCAGGCGCGTTCGGACACGAGGGTGAGGTCGAATTGCTGGTCTGGGTATTCGTCTGGCACGGCCATCACCTGGAAGCGCACGTGGGGCAGGTGGCGACAGCGGTGGATGGCGCGGGCCTGGGCGAGCCGGGACACCTCCACGGAGAGCAGGGCGTCACATCTCGCCTGGAGTTTCTCGGTGAGGACGCCGATGGCGCCGCCAATCTCGAAGGCGGAGCGATAGCGCGCGCGGGGCAGCGCCTCCAGGGTGACGGCGTCGCGGCTGCGCACGGAGCCGAGCGCGTCGAAGCGCCACGGGTCTTCCGTCTCCTGGAGCGAAGGGGAGGCGGGCGTGACGAGGAGGGGCGCGGACCGCGACGTCTTCATCAGGGGGGCTCCGGTGGATCGCGAACCCTGAGCATGGGGACGTCGCGGGCCTGCCACATCCCGTGCGAGGAGGCCCGGGGATGTGTCGGCCATGCACACCGGAGCAGGGCTTCATCCGCTGGAGGACGGCCCGGCACTCCGGGGCAGGTCGGACGTCGGTCTGTCAGTGATCAGGCCAGGAGTCCGGCTGGCAGGACCAGGGCAGATCCTCACCGCGGCGGTCGCAGTGGTAGCCCTCGGTGCACGGATTGGGTCCGTTCGGGTCGCAGGCCTGGAGGCAGTGATAGCGGTCGCAGACCTGTCCCTCCGCGCAGGTGGGGTTGGGGCTCTTGTCGGAACAGCGCTCGACGCACTCCGCCCAGACCTTGCCGGGAAATCGCGCATCCGGGAACACCTGGCATTTGCGCCCCTCGGGGCAGGGCGTCTCCACGCAATTGGGGCCGTAGATCTTCGCGCAGGTAGAGGTCCCCTCCTCGAAGGGGATGCAGTGCTGGCCGTCAGGACATCCCCGTGTTTCGCATGTGGGAAGGCACGAAGGCCCCGGTTTCACATCCGCGCAGAAGAAGCCTTCTGGACAAGTATTGGGTTCGTTGAGCGTGCAGGCGCGGGCACAGAAACCACTCTCGCCCGAGCAGCGAAGGTCCGCTGTGCAAGCAGACTGTGAGTTCCTGGGGAGGTCCCAACAATGCTCTCCCTCCAGGCGCGGCCCGATGGGGGCACAGAGTTTGACCCGTGGTCCTCCAAGAATGGTCGTCAGCGTGCTGCACCGCTGACCCTCAGGACACTGCACGTCGGTCATGCAGTTGCTGTCCGTGCAGTAGTGTCCGTGCCGGATGTCGAAATAGCAGCCCAGCGGGTGTTCACAGTCGCTCTGCTTCGAGCAGTAGCGGTGGTACGTCAGCAGCCGCGTGTGGTCCTCGGGTCCGAGGATGGGGATGAGCCGTGCCTGCCCTGGCACCTCAAGGGTGCCGGACTCCTTCAGTCGTCCCAGGACGAAGAGGAGCGGGGTGATCAACGCGAGGCAGCCCAGAAGGCTCACCAGTGCCTGCCACGGTCGCGTCATTCGCACGCCTCAAGGCACGCGTCACTCTGTTCGCGCCCGTTGGTGCAAAAAAGCCTGAAGGCATCTGAGTCGCAGTCTCCCTCCTGCACCCGCTCTTTCGCATCCCGATGCACCGCCCGGTCCGCGATGCCTCCCTTGCGGTGCACCTCCGGGCACGCGCTCACGCAACCTAGGACGCACAGCCACATCCCCACGGAGTGCGCGCGCGCCCAGCTCAACCCCTGCACAGCCCCGGCGAGGCCCTGTCCCATGACGGCCCAGGCTATCCGCCGCCCGGGCCCGTCAAGCATTGCCCCGCCGGGCAATCACAGTGTCCGCTACCCCGCCTGGAAGCGGGCTTCCGCGGGGCGCTCACCACCGGAGCGCTTCACGCCGTGGTCACCGTTGGCGGACAGGTGCTCCAGCAGCTTGAACACCGTCTCCGCCTCGTCCGGCGCGCCGATGTCCTGGGCCAGTTGATCCGCCGAGCGCGCCTCCGTCTTCGCCGTCTGCAACTTCGCCAGCAGCTTGCCCTGCAATTCCAACACGCGGCCCGCGGCCTTCTTGCCCGCCTCCACGCCCGGCTGGTGATAGGCATTGATGTTCACGAGGCTGGCGTAGAGCCCCACCGCCCGCTCGTACAACGCAATCAATGCCCCCACCGTGCGCGCGCTCACGTTCTGCACGGTGAGCGTCATCGACTCGCGGCCCTTCTCGAACAGCGCCCGGCGCGTGCCCAGCAGGAAGCCCAGCAGGTAGTCGCCGCTGGTGTTGTCGCCCTCCACCGCCATGGACTTGCCGTCGCGGTCCTTCAGCACCTCCACGAAGGTGACGAAGAAGTTGTTCACGCCTTCGCGCAGCTGCTGCACGTACGCGTGCTGATCCGTGGAGCCCTTGTTTCCATAGACGGCGATGCCCTGGTTCACCACCTGGCCGTCCAGGCTCAGCTCCTTGCCCAGCGACTCCATCACCAGTTGCTGGAGGTACTTGGACATCAGCATCAGCCGGTCCTTGTACGGCAGGATGACCATGTCCTTCGTGCCCTTGCCGCCGCCCGCGTGGAACCACATCAGCGCGAGCAGCGCCGCCGGGTTCTTCGCCACGTCGTGCACGCGCGTCGCCGCGTCCATGTCCTTCGCGCCCGCGAGGAAGCCGTCCACGTCCAGCCCCTGCAACCGCGCCGGCACCAGCCCCACCGCCGACATGAGGGACGTGCGCCCGCCAACCCAGTCCCACATCGGGAAGGTGCGCAGCCAGTGGTGCTTCTTCGCGTACTGGTCCAACTCGCTGCCGTCCCCCGTCACCGCCACCGCGTGCGCGCCGAAGTCCAGACCGCGCTGCTGGTACGCGCGCTCCGTCTCCAGCATGCCGTTGCGCGTCTCCTTGGTGCCGCCCGACTTGCTGATGACCACCGTGAGCGTCTCCGACAGCCGCTCACCCAGGGCCCCCAGCGTCCGGTCCATCCCGTCCGGGTCCGTGTTGTCCAGGAAGTGCACCTGCATCGGGTCCCGGTGCGAGCCCAGCGCGTCCGCGACCAGCTGCGGCCCCAGCGCCGACCCGCCAATGCCCACCAGCAGCACCTGCGTGAACTTCGCCGCCTTCGCGGGCTTCACCTTGCCCGCGTGCACGTCCCTCGCGAACGCCGCCACCGCGTCCTGCATGGCGGTGATGTCAGCCTTCAGCCCGGCCTCCGGCGACAGCTCCGGCGCGCGCAGCCAGTAGTGGCCCACCCGGCGCTTCTCGTCCGGGTTCGCGATGGCGCCCTTCTCCAGCGCCTCCATGGCCTGGAACGCCGCGTCCGTGCGCGCGCGCATCCCGTCCAGGAAGTCCGCGCCGAAGTTCATGCGGGAGATGTCCAGCGTGAGCCCCACCGAGGGGACGACGCACAGGTGCCGCTGGTACCGCTCCCACAACTCGCGCTCCGTCATGACCCGACTCCTTGCTTGGGAGAGGCGCCCGCCTTCACGCGCGGGGCCTGGAAATCGCCGCCTCCCACCGTAGCAAGGCCCGCACGGCGCGGACGCAACGATGTCGCTGCCCGCGTTGCCTGGACGTCGCTTCGCTCAAGCCCCTGTCATCCGGGAGGCGCTTGCGCGCTCACGGCGCCGGGTGCGCCGCTTCCACGGGCGGAGGGGCCTCCGGAGGCGATGCCCCCTGGGGCTTCCACGCTGGGTTGCGGAAGACATACGACAGCCGCTGGCCCAGGGACCCCGGCCGGGCGAAGTCCCGGGCGATGTTGCCGTACTCGTGGAACGCGATGCGCACCGGGTTGTACGTGGTGAGGTTCTTCACCAGCCCGTAGATGGGGCGCTCGACCTCCGGGGTGAAGGTGCCGAAGAGCCGGTCCCAGATGATCAGGATGCCCGCGTAGTTCGTGTCCAGGTAGACGGTGTTGGACGCGTGGTGCGCGCGGTGGTGCGACGGCGTGTTGAACAGCCACTCGAACGGGCGCGGCAGCCGGTGGATGGCCTCCGTGTGGATCCAATACTGGTACAGCAGGCTCACCGCCTGCTGCGTGACGATCATCGCCGGGGAGAAGCCCAGCAGCGCGAGCGGCGCCCAGAACACCCAGCCCGTCATCGGCGTCCACGTCTGCCTGAGCGCCGTGGACAGGTTGTAGTGCTGGCTGGAGTGGTGCACCACGTGCGAGGCCCAGAAGAAGCGGCTCTCATGGTGGACGCGGTGGAAGGCGTAGTAGCAGAGGTCCTCCAGGAAGAAGAGCAGCACCCAGGCCACCAGTCCCGAGCCCATGCGCAGCGGGGTCAGGTGGTAGAGCGCCGCGTAGCCCGCGAAGGCCACGCCCTTCCAGCCCACGCCCACCACCACGCTGCCCAGGCCCATGGAGAGGCTGGCCACCGTGTCCTTCCACGTGTGGCCCTTGACGCTCTCGCCCGCTTCCGCGCGCAGCTTCTTCACCCACAGGGCCTCGGCGATGACGGTGAGGACGAACACCGGGATGGCCGGGGTGATGAGGTCGGGGATGTGCGCCGTGTCCATGGGAGACCTCCTGCTGTTTCAACCGCTCAGGCTTTGGGGGCGAAGGCGACGCGCATGAAGCGCGCCAGGGTGTCCAGCATGCGGCGGTGCGCCGGGTCCGACGGACGGGCCGCGCCGCCCACCGCGGCCCCCTGCACGGCGTCCAACGCCAGCTCCACCACGTCGTCGAAGTCCGGGTGCGTGGCGGCCACGTCCGGGAACAGCTCGCGCGCCACGCGGTGCAGGTTCCTGCGGTGCGGCCCGTCCACCGCCGCCAGCGCCCGCTGCAACTCCGGGTCGGTGCGCGCCGCGACGTACAGCTCGATGGCCGCCTGCAGCTCCGGCCGCTGGTAGACGGCCCACAGCATGTCCACCGCCGCCCCCACCCGGTCCTTGCCGGAAGGCCGCGCGCCCACGCCCGCCAGGAAGTCCTGGATGATGCGCGGGAAGAGGTGCTCCACCGCCACCGCGAGCAGCTCCTCCTTCGTGTCGAAGTGCATGAAGAGCGCCCCCTGGGACACCCCCGCCCGCTTCGCCACCGCCACCGTCGTCAGCCGCGCGTAACCCTGCTCCACCAGCGTCTCCAGGGTCGCGTCCAACAGCTTGCGCCGCGTCGTCTCCCGGCGCTCCGCCTGCGTGCGGCGCACCCCCGGCACGGCACGGACGGCCGTCTTCGGAGCGGGCCTGGCGCTGGGGGCGGACTTCGGGGGCATGCCTTGAAGGATAGCCCGCAACTTAAAAAGTGACCAGTCACTTTGTGAGGCGGGGCTCAGGCTGTCGGATGCCGTACGCGAAGGCCGCCGCTGATCCGCGCGGGAGGGCTGTTCCAGGCCTGCCAGCAGGGCAGGAGAGCGGACGAGCGTCTGTCTTTGCGCACGTCCGGCTGGCAGGGATCGAGGCGGGTCTTTTCCAGAGACATCAGGCCCGCCAACCGGGCAGGCGAAGAGGCAGGCGCTCCCGTGCTTCAGGCCGGTTCTTCCTCTGGAATGTGGTCAAGGGTCGGCCCCTTGGGACAGGGCGGGGCGCAGCTCGGCTGCTAGTGATCCGTTCGGGATTGAGCGAAAATCGCTGGGAAATACCGCAAGCCCTTGCAGCGGTTGTCCGCCCGCCCCGATATGACCATTACCGCTCTTCTCGTCGGCTCCCTCCTCGCTTCGGCTCCCGCTGTCCCCCCCACGGCCCAGGCCGCCTCGAATGTCGTCGCCGAGGTGGGCGTGCCCTTCGCGTGTGGTCGCATCTATACGGTGAGCCAGGGCCACGAAACGGGCAGTCACCAGCACAACGACACCTTCGCGTGGGACTTCCGCATGCCGGAAGGTACTCCCATCGTGGCGGCCCATGACGGGACCGTCCGCATGGCGCGGGGCGACAGCAAGCAGGGCGGATGTGGCGAGCAGTTCGCGCCGCTGGCCAACTACGTCGTCATCTCCCACGGCGACGGGCTGGAGACGCAGTACCTGCACTTCAGCGCCGTGGTGGTGAAGCCCGGTGAGCGCGTGAAGGAGGGCCAGCTCATCGGCTTCTCCGGCGCGACGGGCTGGGCGTGCGGCGCGCACCTGCACTTCAAGGTCGCGAAGGAGCAGGGCTCCGGGTGGAACAACCCCTCCGTGCCCGCGCGCATCGTGGGCTATGGGGACCCGGTGCGCGACACGCTGGTGTCGGCGCCGCTGTGCAAGGACTCCGCCCAGCCGATGATGGCGTCCAATGGGGGCGCCCACACGCCGGGCCAGGCGGTGGTGTCCATGTCACCGCCCATCGCGGGTTCGATCCAGGATGCGTCGCGCGGCCTGCCGCCCGGGGCCAAGGCCATTCTCGACGGCCTCTCCCAGCCTCCCGCCCAGGGCGGCGAGGGACTCGACAAAGCGAGCCCGTCCCGCTCTCCCCGCATGGCGAGCGGCTCCGACGAGACTCGCTGACGCGAGCAGCGCTCCGGCGCCCGCGAGCAGTCCGAAGAAGGCCCCCGCGTTGAGGAAGTACTCCAACGGCAACAGGGGGCCTTCCACGTAGCCCTTCACCACGCGGTAGCCGACGTGCCCCAGCAGCGCCAGCAGGGGCAGGTTGATGAGCGGCAACACCAGCCAGCGGGCCGTGCGCCACCACCGGGCCACGGCCTCCGCGACGGCGGTGGAGGCCGTGTAGCGCCAGGCCCCCGCGCGGGCCACGCGCAGTTCCGCCAGCATCGACTCCACGTCCGGCACGCCCAGGGCCTCCGCTTCCAGGCCCTGCGCGCGCGCCACGCTGCGCGCCTCGGCCAGGGCGGTGCGCGCGGCGGACTCGGCGAGGAAGTCATCCTCGAAGGGCTCCACCACCGCGACCTCCGCGGCGCGGGCCCGGGTCCTGTCGCGCACGGCGTCCACCACCGTGGAGGCCGCCGCCACCGCGAGCCCCGCGGGCAGGCTGCGACGGGCCACCAGCGCGCCAGCGCCCATGCCGGAGGCGCCCCACAACGACAGCCGCAGCCCCCACGCGGCGGGACCCCAGAAGCGGCCCGCGGCCTGACGGCGCACCTCTGAAGCGAGGTGTCCGTGGGCCAGGCCCAGCCGCGCGTCGAAGTCGCCCTGGAGGGCTTCCGCCGCGCGCGCGAGTCCCGCGTCGAGCGCGGTGCGCGTCCTGCCCAGCAGCGCGTCCGTTTCGGTGAGGGCGGCCCGCACGGTGGAGGAAAGCTCCTCCAGGGCGCCCAGGGCGTTGGTGTGGCGCACGCGCGCGGCGACGGCCTGGGTGGCGAGTCCCCGCAGGTGGAAGAGGAGCGGGCCGAACTCACCGGACACGTCCTGGCCGTCCCTGGCGGCGCGCGCGCTGATGGCGAAGACGGGGACGTCTTCCGCGGCGAGGCCGTGGTGCTGGGTGGCGACGCGGCGGATTTGAGACTTCAGCGCCTCGCGCGATTCGGCGGAGAGTTCGTCGGCGAAGTTGAGGATGAAGACGAGCGCGCGGCGGCGGGCGAACTCGTTGAGGAACTCCACCTGGGTGGCCTCCGCGACGCTGCCCCGGTGCATGACGACGAGGGCGACGTCGGCCTTGTCCAGCGCGGCGCGGGCGACGTCGCGGTGGGTGGTGGCCACGCTGTTGAGGTCCGGCGTGTCGATGAAGACCTGGCCGCTCCACAGGCCCTGGGGGCCGGGCGTGTAGCGCACGACGCGCGCGCCGGTGCGTGACAGCTCCTCCACGGGCGTGCCTTCCGGCGCGAAGAGGGTGGACGCGGTGCTGGTGGGGCGGTCCACGCCCTCGCGCGACAGGGACTGCCCGGCGAGCGCGTTGAGCAGGGTGGACTTGCCCGCGCCGGTGGCGCCGACGAGCGCGACGACGAGCGGTGCGTCCCGGCGGGCGACGCCGCGGGCGTAGTCCTCCAGCAGGCGCTCCAGGCGCGGGCCGTGCGGTTGGAGCGCGGGCAGCGACAGCGCGTCGGTGAGCAGCGGGCGGAGGGCTTCAGGGTCGGGAAGGCGGGTGTCGTCCACGGAGGGCACAGCGTGGCGTGACCGGAGCGCGCTGGCTACGACGATGAAGGGGGACGGTGCGCCAGCGTGCATTCGGCTGGGGGCATGGGATGGGCCCCGCACGTGGCCTCAGGGGGCTTCGACGAGGCGTTCACATCCAGTGGCGGGTCGTTGAGTTGTCTGGTGGGAACCAATGCAGTCGTACGTGTGTCGTAGGTCATTGATATGAATAAGGAAGGTGTACCCCTGAGGAGGGATGGACAGACGTCGAAGCTGAATGCCAGTCTCGGACCCGTTCCGGTAGGGAATGAACGCGTCGTGAGTGGAGCGTCAGGTGAAGGTGTTTCGACTCATGGTCTGGGCGATGACCTTCGGATGTGCTGCCACCCATCCAGAGGAGCGGGTGCCAGAACGCGGCACGCCGGTCCATGCGGATGCTGCCTGCAAGGGATTGCCCTCCGTCGAGGCATGTCAGGAGACGGCTGGGTCCATCGAGGACGACCGGTTGCGCGCGTGTGTCACGCAGCAGTGTTCGCGGATCTGGGTGCGGTGCAACGCGATGACGGATGCGCAGTGCGCGGCACACGACCGGCGGCGGCCTTCCGGCCGGAAGGTGCTCGGCATTTCGAGCATCGGTTCCTGCGAGGCCCCGCACCGGCTCATCGTCTGGTGTTCGCGCCAGTTCAAGGATCCCCGGCGTGCGGCCCGCTGCGCGGAGGATGCGTTTGTCCATGAACTCGCCCACTCCTGCGGATTCCGTCACGATGCGGACGTCTTGCAAGACGGACAACTGCACGACATGGGTGTGCCCGGGCACGATGGTTCCTTGAGGAACTGCCCTGTCCAGGAAGGAGGCTCGCGATGAAGCCGTGGACCCTCATGATACGAGGCGCCGGTGTGCTCCTGCTGGGAAGCGCCTGCGCACGCCTCCAGAAGCCGCCCCCGCCTTCGCAGCCGCCCCTCCTCGCCTTCGAGCACGTCCTCTATGACGGGCACACCGTCTCCGGGCGAGCCCTCGTCGGAGCGCGGGCCCCTACCACCGTCGATCGACGCCTCATCGAGAACGTCTCCTTAAGCGTCGACCGCGTCACCGACTGCGCGACCGGGGCGGCGTTCCCGCCGCTGGTCGCGGACTTCCTTCCCGAGCCCCCGACCCGAGACGACCTGGTGACCCTGAACGAAGGGGAGTGGTTCGGCAGGGACGTCTCCTTCGTCGTCTTCGCGGAGCCGTTCACCCCGCCCGAAGGGCCCGCGTGCATCGAGCTATCCCTGTCACTCCAGATGACAGGCTCGCAGCCGGTCACCTTGCGCCTCAAGGCCGAGCGTGCCGCCGAGGCGCAGGGGAAGGACGGTGGTGCCAGCGGTGAAGGTGTTCCACCGCCACGCCAGGAGCCCTGAAACCCCACTGGGGCCCCGCCAGCACCCAGGACGGCTTCGCCACAGTGCAGGTGAAGCTCCGGCCCGGAGCGGAAGCCGAGGGTCCCGTAGCAAAGTTCCCCGTGGACTTCGTGCAAACGCCGACGGGGTGGCGTCTGGCCTGCTGGTTCGCGGAGGAGGGAGCGGTCTCTCCCCTGATGGCCGCCGCGCAGGTGTCCTGCTTCTCCTCCGATTCGATGCGCCCGGGCCCCTGAAAAACAGGACGCCGGGCGGAAGCACGGTGGCCTCCGCCCGGCGTCTGTCTTCAACTCCGAAACCGGCTGACTACAGCGAGTTGATGAACTTCAGCAGCGCGTTGCGGTTCGCGGTGCTGAGGTTGATGAAGGCCTGCTTGGAGGCCTCGCCCTCGCCGCCGTGCCAGAGGATGGCCTCGGTGACGTTGCGCGCGCGGCCGTCGTGCAGGAAGCCTTCGCCGCCGCTGACGCCCGACGTGAGGCCGATGCCCCAGAGGGGCGCGGTGCGCCACTCGGCGCCGGACGCCTGACCCTCGGGGAGGTTGTCCGCGAGGCCCGTGCCCATGTCGTGCAGCAGCAGGTCCGTGTACGGGTGGATGGTCTGGCTGCGGAACTCCGTCATCGCGCTGTACTGGCTGGTGGTCAGCGTGGGCGCGTGGCACTTCGCGCAGCCCGCGTTGTTGAACACCGTCTCACCCTGCGTCGCCGTCGCGTCGTTGTAGTCGCGGCGGGCCGGCACGCCCAGGAGGGCGATGTAGCGGGTGATCTTGTCCAGGTCCGCGTCGCTCAGCTCCGCGCTGGTGCCCGTGCAGCCCTGCTGCGACGTGCCGCAGTCCTGCGTCTTGAACACATTCGACGTCACGCCCATGTCGCTGTTGAGCGCCTCGGCGACCTGGTGCTTCACGCGCGCCGTGCCCGCCTTCCAACCGAAGCGGCCCATGCGCGTGACGCCCGTCTCCGGGTCCCGCACCGTCTGCATGCGGCCGGAGATGCCGTCGCCGTTGGCGTCGTTCGGATCCGCCAGACCCGCGACCTGCGTCTCCGACACCGCCTCCAGCAGGCCCATGCCGATGAGCTGCGGCGTGATGCGCGCGGAGAAGTTCGTCGGCGTCACGTTGACGAAGCTGTAGTTCGGCTTGCGCAGGCTGTACGTCGTGCCGTCGCTCAGCGTGCCGCTGGTGTTCGTCCAGCCGCTGATGCGCACGTCCGCCTCCGGCGTGCCGCTGACCGCGCGCGGCTGCAGGCGGAAGCCCAGCGCCGGGTCCACCGTCACCGTGCTGCCATTCACCTTGCCCACCTTCACCACGTAGTTGGTCAGCGTGGTGTTGGTCGTGGAGGGCGCCAGGCCCCGGCCGTTCTGCTTGTGGCATTCAACACAGGAGGTCGCGACGTAGTTGTTGCCCAGCTTGTTCATGTGCGCCGTGAACACCGGGTTGTCCGGCTCCGAGTGCGTGCCGTCCTTGAAGTTCGTGTGGTGGATGCGGCGGCCCTCGACGAAGGGCTGCGCGTTCACCGGCGCCAGGTTCGTGGACATCTGCAGGAAGCGGTTGTCCGGCTCGTTGGAGAACGGCGTGTGCAGCGTGCCGCGACCGCCCGCCCAGGCCTTCTCCGGCAGCGCGAAGGAGTCACGGATGGCGCCCTGGCCCTCGAACGGAACGATGCCGCCCTGGCCCACGATGTAGAGCATGCCCGTGGAGTAGTAGTTGAAGCGGCCTTCCACCGGCGCCTGCAGGAACACGCCAATCTCCAGCTCCATCCGGTCACCGATACGGATGGCGCGGCCTTCCTTGGCGTTGAAGTTCACCGACGCCGTGTACTTGTAGTCGTTCACCTTCACGAAGTCCGCGTTGTGGAAGTACTCCGCCACCGTGTTCAGGCCGCGGAAGAACGCGCGGAAGTCAGGGCTGTCGTACGGGTAGATGGTGTAGAGGTTGACGACGACCTGATTGCCGCCCTTGGCCACCTCGTCCACGATCTCAATCCAGTGGGTGCGCTTCTCGAAGTACAGCTTCAGGTAGTGGTCGTAGGCCTGGTACATGTCCTCGCGCATGTGGCGGTCGCGAACGCGGTCGCCCACGCGGGTGATGATGGCGGTGGACGTCGTCTCGGTGGTGGCCGGCTCCAGCGCGGTGGCGCTGGTGAACAACGGCACCACGGGGCCCGCGTCGCCATTGGGGGGAGGACCTGCGTCCACCGTGCCGCCCGCGTCAGGCGTGGTGCCCGCGTCAGGCGTGCCGGTGCCCGCGTCCACGGGCGGGTTGGTGCCTGAATGCGTGTAGCGCGTCCAGGCCGTGTCTCGCGCACAGGCGCACGACACATCCCAGTACGTGAAGTTGTAATCAATGAAGTTGCCGGCGACGAGGCCCGTCACCGCGTACTGGTTGCGGCCGCCCGTCACCGCCATGCGGATGTTGAGCTGCTGGCCGTCGTTCAGCTTGTAGTGGATGTCTGCCCAATCCGTCGTGTCGACGTAGAAGATGGCGGACGAACCAGAAGGGGTGACGCCTGAGGTGGCGGCTTCGGAATCAACCGCCAGACAACTGGCGGCCAGGAACGCGAGCACGATTCCCGTGAGTCTGCTGCGGCTCATGGATGGGGACTCCAGTGGGGTGGAATGGAGCGTGGGACAGCGAGCGCTGCGAAGGGGACTTCGTAGCTTGTCCGAAGAAAGTCGGGATTCATTCCCGCCGCAAGGTGGGAGCCCGGAGAATTCGGCTAAGGCGTGATAACTGATAAATAAGCGAAATTGATGTAATCCCTGACGCGCTGTGTTGTCTTTTTCTGACGCGTTGTGTTGGGAGGGATTGCCGCGCTGCGGCGGGGTGGGTG
>NZ_RAWD01000247.1:0-14972 GCF_003612065.1 Corallococcus sp. CA047B | reverse complement strand
CCATCCTCGCGGAAGCCCTTCACCAGGTCCGCCAGCTCCTCGTCGCGCGGCGTGCCCCCGGCCGTCTCCTCGCGCTTCCACGTGCGGGGCTCCTTCGCCGGCTGCGTCTTCTGCCACGCCCGCGCCAGCTCCAGCAGCTTCTGCTGGGCGGCGTCCTGGAGCGCGTGCATCGCGTCCGGCAACTCAATCTCCTCCAACGCCAGGAGCGCCGTCTCCAACTGCAGCGCCTTCAGGCTCCACTCGTTCCACGCGGTCTTCAGCATCCGTGTCGCTCCTGGCCGTCACACCGACCCTGAAGGGAAGGTGACGTCGCACGCCCCCTATCACACGCCCGCCTGCCCTGGCGCCGGCCAGCCTCGCTGTCGGTGTCCACCCTCTACCCGCTGCCTACCTTGAGCCCCCAGGGAGGCGAGCATGACAACGACGCAGAAGGATCCGCAGGACGTGGTGGCGCACCTGGGCAAGCTCATCCACGGCATCAAGGTCGCCATGATGACGACCGTGGACACCGATGGCAGCCTTCGCAGCCGGCCGATGTGGACCTACGACAAGGACTTCGACGGCGAGCTGTGGTTCTTCACCAATGACCACACCCACAAGGTGGACGAGGTGGAGAAGGACCACCACGTCAGCCTCGCGTATGCCGACCCCGCCAAGGACCGGTACGTGTCCGTCAGCGGCCGCTGCCATCTGATCCGCGACAAGGCCAAGGCGAAGGAGCTGTGGACCCCCGCCCTCAAGGCCTGGTTCCCCCAGGGACTGGACGATCCGAACCTCGCCCTGCTGCGCGTCAGCGTGGAGAAGGCCGAGTACTGGGACACCCCCAACAGCCGCATGGTCCAGCTCGTCGGCTTCGTGAAGGCCGTCCTCACCGGTGAAAAATACCACCCGGGTGACAACCAGAAGCTGGACCGCAACGCCCCCGTCCGCCGCAACTAGCGCCGGCCGGCCTTCCTGACTTCTCAAAATCCCGACATTTGTGTCAGGGAGTGAGTGAAGTCAGGACAGTTCCAGACCCTTGGCACATCCGCCCACCCGGCACCTCCGTACAGTAGGAGCGTGTCGTGGTGGGCGAGGCATTTGCCCCGCAGTTGCTGTTTCTCTGACAGCGCCGTTCGTCCTGGCTTGTGGAGGCAGGCCGGCCCGGGTCATGCAGCGGCCCGCCGCCGTGATACGAGCCCGATCAGCCGTCACATCACGTTGAAGTGACGAACGGTTTAGAGTATCAACCATCCGCTTTCGAGATTTTCCACCTTCCGTCCGGCGGTGTGCCGGCGCCGGCTGGAGGGACTGACCTCGGAGACGCTCATTGGGGCGGAGCGATTTCCCGCCTTTTGAAGGAATCAGGACGATGGAGAACAAGAACAAGGTCGCGAAGCCGGAGGGCAAGCTGGCGGTGCTCATCCCGGGCCTCGGCGCGGTGTCCACCACCTTGATGGCGGGTGTGGAGCTGGCGCGGCAGGGCAAGGGCGCCCCCATTGGCTCGCTCACGCAGATGGGCACGGCCCGTCTGGGCAAGCGCACCGACGGCCGGACGGTCAAGCTGAAGGACCTGGTGCCGCTCGCCACGCTGGAGGACGTCGTCTTCGGCGCCTGGGACATCATCAGCGAGGACGCCTACCAGGTGGCGCAGCGCTCGGGAGTGCTCAGCGACAAGCACATGGAGCAGGTGAAGCCCTTCCTCCAGGGCATCAAGCCCAAGCCGGGCGTGCATGATCCGGAGTTCGTGCGCCGTATCGCGGCCAACCACATCAAGGCCACGAAGACGCACCGCGAGAGCATCGAGGCCATCCGCCAGGACATCCGCGACTTCAAGAAGGAGCTCAACGCCACGCGCGCCGTGATGGTGGTGTGCAGCAGCGTGGAGACCTTCCGCCCCCTGCCGGAGGCGTTCCAGTCGCTGGCCAACTTCGAGAAGGCGCTGGATTCCAACAGCCCGGACGTGAACCCCACGGCGCTGTACACCTACGCGGCCATCAAGGAAGGCGTGCCGTTCGCCAACGCCACCCCCAACGCGAGCGTGGACACGCCCGCGCTGCAGGAGCTGGCGAAGCAGGAGAACGCGCCCATCGCCGGCCGTGACCTGAAGAGCGGCCAGACGATGATGAAGACCGTCATCGCGCCGGCGCTCAAGGCGCGCATGCTGGGCCTGGAGGGGTGGTTCTCCACCAACATCCTGGGCAACCGCGACGGCGAGGTGCTGGATGATCCCCAGGCCTTCAAGGCCAAGGAAGTGACCAAGTCGAGCGTGCTCGACACCATCCTGCAGCCGGACCTGTACCCGGAGCTGTACAACAAGTACTCGCACAAGGTGTCGATCCACTACTACCCGCCCCGCGGCGACGCGAAGGAGGGTTGGGACAACATCGACATCGTCGGGTGGCTGGGTTACCCGATGCAGATCAAGATCAACTTCCTCTGCCGCGACTCCATCCTGGCGGCGCCGCTGGTGCTGGACATCGCGCTGTTCCTGGACCTGGCCAAGCGGATGGAGTGGCGGGGCATCCAGGAGTGGATGTCCTTCTACTTCAAGAGCCCCATGGCCCACCCGGGTCTGCCGGTGGAGCACGACCTGTTCATCCAGCTGACGAAGCTGAAGAACACGTTGCGCGTCGTCGCGGGCGAAGAGCCCATCACCCACCTCGGGCTTGACTACTACGGGGATGACCTCCCGCTCGCCCGATAAGAACGACTCCGTGTTCAAGTGGCTCGTCACCGTCATGGCGGCGGGCCACTTCGCACTGGTGGTCCTCACCGGTCGTGTCCGGTGGGAACACGTCGCGGCGGATCTGCTGCTGGTGGTGCTGGCCTGGGCCGGCGCCGGCCCGCGGCGGTTCCTCCGGGGCGCGTTCCCGCTGTGGCTCACCGGCATGATTTTGGACAGCCAGGCGCTGTGGCTGGGCCTGCGCGGCACCATCCACACCGGGGACCTGTGGGCCCTGGAGAAGGCGCTGTTTCCGGCCCCGGGCGGGATGATCTGGCCCGAGTGGTGGTGGCACAACCCCAACACCCCGTTGGACCTCTTGTGTGGCTTCGCCTACGCGGCCTACCTCTACGAGGTCTTCATCGCGGCGCTGCTCTACTTCTTCTTCAAGCAGGACCGCCGCTTCGAATCGCTGTGCTGGGCGTTCTTCGTGGTGAACGCCATTGGCGTCGTCATCTACGTGCTCTACCCGGCGGCCCCGCCCTGGTACGTGCTCAAGTACGGGCCCGGTCCCGCCAACCTGGCGGCGCTGCCCAGCCCCGCGGGCACGGCGCGCTTCGATGCCTTCTTCGGCATCAGCTACTTCGCCAACTTCTACGCGCGCAATCCGAACGTGTTCGGGGCCATGCCCTCGCTGCACGCGGCCTACCCGCTGATGATGGTCCTGGTCCTCTGGTACAAGGGCACCGCGTGGCGGGTGGGGACCATCCTGTTCGCGCTGCTCGTCGCCTTTTCCGCCGTCTACCTCACGCACCACTACATCCTCGACGTGCTGGCGGGCTGCATCGCCGCGGTCGTGGCGTTCGTCGTCGTGAGGGCCGTCTTCGCTCGTCGGGACAAGGCGTCGCCGCAGGTGGCGTCCGTGTCCCTGCCGTCTGGAGGAAACACCCGTGCATGACAACGTCCTGGCCTTGCTGAGTGGAGACCTGTCCCCCTCGGCGCGCATCTGGACCGCGCTGGCGCCCGCGCTGTTCGCGGTCGCGTATTTCCTCGGCGGACTGCTGCTGTTCTGTATCCGCTGCGCCATCAAGGGCATCCCAAGGGACGCGGAGACGCTGACGCGCGGCAAGTCGATGCTGGTGGGCTTCTTCCTGCGCCACTACTTCTTCTGGGTCATCCAGCCGCTCTGGCGCCTGCTCCTGCGCTCGGGGCTGCCGGCCAACGCGCTGTCCATGCTGTCGGGCCTCTTGGGCGTGTCCTCCGGCGTGGCGGTGGCGGCGGGCCGCTTCGCGCTGGGCGGCTGGCTCTTCCTGATGGCGGGCGTGCTGGACGTGATGGACGGCCGGGTGGCGCGCACCCGCAAGGAGGCCAACCCCGCGGGCGCGGCGCTGGACTCCGTGTTGGATCGCTACGTGGACTCCGCGATGCTGATGGGCCTTGCCTGGTACTACCGGGACACGTGGGTGCTGCTGCCCGCGCTGGGGGCCCTGCTGGGTTCGTCGCTGGTGCCGTACGTGCGCGCCAAGGGTGAAGGCCTGGGCGTGAGCGTGCGCGATGGCGCGATGCAGCGGCTGGAGCGGGTGCTGTTCCTGGGCGTGGGCACGGCGCTGTCGCCCATCCTGGAGGCGCTGTTCTGGCCCGCGGAGAAGCACCCCATGCACTGGCTGGCGGTGGTGGGGCTGGTGTTCGTCGCCATCCTGAGCAACGTCACGGCGGTGTCGCGCTTCCGCACGCTGGTGAAGGCGCTGGCGCCGAAGCGTCCCGTGCAGCCGCGCTCCGGCGTGGCGCTGTTCGGCTTCAACGCGGCGGCGGGCGCCATCGCCACGGCGGTGGACTTCGCCGCGGTGCTGGGCATGGTGGAGTGGGCGGGGCTGTCCCCGGTGCTGGCGACGGTGGTGGGCTGCGTGCTGGGCGGCGTGGTGAACTACTCCATCAACCGGGTCATCACCTTCCGCAGCCACGGCGCGGTGGCGCCGCAGCTGGCGCGCTACACGCTGGTGAGCGGCTCGAGCGCGCTGCTCAACGCGGGCGGCGTGGCGCTGCTCACGCTGCACCCGCAGCTGGCCTACACGCTGGGCTGGTGGCTGGTGCGCGGCGTCATCTACTTCGCCTGGAACCTGCCCCTGCAGCGCGACTACGTGTTCAACGACACGTCGTCGGACCCGCTCCTGGAGCAGCGGCCCCATGCGGCGTGAGTCGCGCTCGCGCGTCGGGGGGGCCCTGCGGCTGGGGGCCCTGCTGACGCTGCTGCCGGGGGTGGCGGCGGCGGGTGCGCTGGAGGTGGCGTTCAACTCCAGCGACCGGTACGGCGAGAGCTTCACCTTCGTCGCGGACGCGGACGACGGCACCTACGTGACGGTGAACCTGTCGGTGACGAACATCGGCCCGGGGTCTCGCACGGGCATCTGCCGCGCCACGGTGCTGCGCCCGGGCAAGCCGGTCTGGTCCCCGCAGACGCGGGTGGGCGGACGCGAGTGGAGCTACGACGCGGCCACCGACACCCTCAAGGTGGGCACGTGCAGCGCGCGGGTGACGGACGCCGGCCTGTCCGTGGAGGCAGCGCTGGACGGCGGCAAGGTGGCGCTGGAGTACGCGAAGAAGCCGGAGCCGTGGTCGCCGGAGGGCTCCACCATCGAGCTGGGCAAGGACCGCTACCGGCACGAGGTGCTGGTGGGCTCGAGCCCCGTGAAGGTGACGCTCCAGGTGCCCAAGGCCGCGGAGGTGTCGCTGACGGGCGGCGGGTACGTGGACCACTCGCGCAGCACCATCGCGCCGGCGAAGCTGGCGAAGCGCTGGGTGAGATTCCGCGCGCTCCGGGGCCCGCAGCGCGCGGTGGTGCTCGCGCGCGAGGGCCAGGAAGGTGACTACGCGCCCGTGTACCTCTGGGAGGACAAGGGGCAGCCGCAGCTGCTGGAGGCGTTCACGCTGGCGCAGACGGGCCAGAAGGAGCGCAGCGCGTGGCGGGCGGAGTTCACCGACCGCGAGGGCAAGCCGGCCCTGACGGTGCGCAGCAAGACACTGTTGCAGCGCAGCGCGCCGGTGGAGTCGCTGGGCGTGCTGAGCGGGCTGGTGAAGCCGATGGTGGGCTCGCCGGTGACGTACCTGCACCGCGCGGTGCTTGAGCGCGCGGGCAAGCCGCCGGTCGAGGGTTTGATGGAAGTCACGGTGGAAGGCGAGTAGCCGGAGGCGAAGGGTTTCGTGAGCGAGTCGTTGCTTCGGTCGGTGCATCACGTCCCGGGCGTCCGGGGGTTCGTGCGCAAGCAGGTGCTGCGGGTGGTGGCGCGCGGGGTGGAGTGGACCACCAAGCTGCCCGGCAAGCGCGCCCTCAACGTGTCGCGGGTGAACGAGTGGCTGCACGTGGGCGGCGGCGTGTCCCGCGCGCGCTACGGCGAGCTGAAGGCCCGGGGCATCACGGCGGTCATCGACCTGCGCGCGGAGCGCTGTGACGACCGCGAGGCGCTGGCGGCGCTGGGCATCGAGCTCTTGCACCTGCCGGTGACGGACCGCTATCCGCCGTCGGTGGAGCAGTTGTCGCAGGGCGTGCGGTGGGCGCTGCCCCGGCTGGACGCGGGCGGCGTGCTGTACGCGCACTGCGAGCACGGCGTGGGCCGGGGGCCGCTGATGGGCCTGGCGGTGATGGTGGCGCGCGGCTGGGATGCGCCGGAGGCGTACCGGGCGGTGCGCCACGCGCGGTGGCAGGCGACGCTGAATGACCGGCAGTTGCGGGGACTCGCGGACTTCGTGGCCGCGTGGACGGGCGTGCCGGAGCAGGCCGCTTAGGGACGCGGGCTACTTCCCGTCCTCGTACAGGGGCAGGAAGTGTGAGCTCGCGATGGACGCGCCCCAGCAGCACTCGGACTCATCGTCATCGTCGCTCGGGAGCGTCGTGTGGAGCGGCGCGCCTGGCTTCACGTCCTCGAAGAAGAAGAGGTTCTCCGGGAGGATGACGAACGCCCGGTCGCCCTTGCGCGTGCGCAGGGTGAGCTTCGTCAGCTTCGGATCCGACAGGTTCGCGGACCCCTTGGGGACGAAGACTTCCTGCTGGGGCTTGCTGGGTGGCTCCTGGGGCCGGTCCTTCAGCTCGCAATGGACCTCCTCTTGCGACCACACGTCGACGTCCTGCACGCGGCATCCGCCATCCCCCGAGAAGCGGAACAGCGCCTTCACGGTCGTGAAGTAGCAGTCCCCCGTGCCGCAGTCGGCGCCGTGCGCATCCAGCACCACCGACAGGCGCACCCGGCCATCCGGGAGCGCCTCCACCCACCCCAGCCGCGCATAGCGTTGGAACAGGGGGGCGCTCGCGCAGGACACGGCGGCCTTGGGCTTCGGGGTGGGGACCGGCTTCTTCGGCCCCTCCGCCATCGCGTTCGCACAGCAGAGGAAGAGGAGGACAGCGAGAGGTCGCGTCATGGCCATGACAGCATGCCTTAGCAAATGACGTACCCGCACCCGTGTGGCTCCGGGCCCGCGCTAAGAAGAGGTCCGCACAGGACAGGGGGCATCACCATGTCGAAGCGGATGCAGTGGCTGGCAGGGCTGGGACTGCTGTGGATGTCCGCAGGCTGCGGTCCCATGGAGCCGGGGGAAGAATCCGCCCCATCCGCCCCGAGCGTGCCGGAAGTCACCGCCGCCAGCGTCGAGGAGTGTCGCAACGCGTGCGCGGTGGGGTACGTCCGGTGTGGGATCCTCTGCAACAGCGGTCCCTTCTCCAACCCCACCTGCAAGCCGAGATGCACCGCGGAGATGGAGACCTGCTTCAACCTCTGCGCACCGTGAGGGTGCCCGTCCCCACCCCGCAATGAAGAAGGCCCCGGTGCGGACACCGGGGCCTCTTCACAGCGTCACCGCGTCACCGCGCTTCAGCTCTCCGGCGCGGGATGCGGGGTTTCGTCGTCCGTCGTCGAGGTCGGCGTGGCGCTGTGCTTGTTGCGCCAGCGGTCCACCAGCAGGAGCAGCGCCGGGAAGCCCACCAGCACCACCACCATGTTCACCGCGAAGCCCAGGTTGGCCAGGTCGCCAATGGAGTTCAGGCCCGGGTGCTTGGCGAACACCAGCGCCAGGAAGCCGATGGCGCTCGTGAGCAGACCGCCCGTGATGGCGCGCCCCGTCTCCGCGTACACCGTGACGAAGTCCGCGCCCGGCTCGCCCAGCCGCTCGATGAGGTGCACGCCCGCGTCCACCGTGGTGCCGATGAGCACCGGGATGACCACGATGTTCAGGTAGTTGAACTGCAACCCCAGGATGGCCATCAGGCCCACCAGCCCCGCGATGGACAAGAGCGTGGGCAGCATGCAGATGAGCGCGTTGCGCAGGCTCCCCAGCGTCATCCACATCGCGAAGAACACGCTGAGCACCGCCGCCACCAGGATGCGCGGGCTCTCCTTCGCCACCATGTCCAGGATGTCCGCCAGGATGAGCGCCTCGCCCGCCGCGGACACCTGGCTGCCGTCCGACAACTGGAGGTTGCGCACCTCCTTGGTGAAGCGCCGCGTGCCCACGCCGTCCGACAGGCTCACGTTCGCGTAGACCAGCACCACGCCGCCCTTCTGGCCGGCCGCGGGCTCGAACTGGCGGCGCAGGCTCACCGGCAGGTCCTCGCGCGTGAAGGGCTTCGCGTCCGACATCCGCACCGCGCGCACCAGGTTGGCGCGCGTCTCCTTGGCCACCTTCTCCGGGTCGATGCGCGACAGCTTCTTGTGGATGGACTGGAGCAGCGCCTGCTTCTCCAGCTGCTGCTGCGGCACCAGGTCCTCCAGCGCCCCCACGAAGTCGATGGTGGAGTCCTTGCCGAACTGCTGCTTGCGCGCCAGGAGCTGGTTCACCGCCTCGCGCTCCTGGCCCTCCTTGTCCGTCAACACCACCACCGGCGTCGCCGAGTACCCGAGGATGTGGTCGATGCGGCGGTCCAACCGCACGCTCGGCAGCGACACGTCATCCAGCTTCGTGGAGTCGTAGTTGAACGTCACCCGGTACGCCTGGCTGATGAGCGCCACCAGCGCCACGCCCAGCACCAGCGCCACCGCGCGGTAGCGACGCGGCAGGAAGCGCGCCAGCACCGCCATGGGCCCCGACTGTCCCTGGTGCGTGCGCGGCGTCCAACCCCACTTCGACACCACGCCCAGCATCGCCGGCAGGATGAGCAGGTAGGAGCCCACGCTCACCATCATGCCCACCGCCGCGATGACGCCGAACTCGTGGAACGCTCGGAACTCCGACAGCGACAGGCTCAGGAACGTCAGCGCCGCCACCAGCGCGGAGATGAGCGCGGAGAAGCCCGTGTGGCTGAACGTCTCCCGCACCGCCTCCTCCGACGTCATGCCCTCCGAGCGCAACGTCCCCCAGCGGCCCAACAGGTGGATGCCGTGCTCCACGCCCAGGCCGCCCAGCACCGCGGCCAGGAAGCCCGTGAGCAGATTCACCTGCCCGTACGCCACGCCCACGAAGCCGTAGGTCCACATCAGGCCCGCGGCCACCGGGGCCATGGTGAGGCCCACCGACAGCGCGCTGCGGAAGTGGAACGCCAGGTACGCCAGCAGCAACACGATGGCCAGCGACGACGCGCGCGCCAGGTCGCCGGTGATGACGCCCTGCTGGTCGATCTTCTTCTTGAACGTGCCGGTGATCTCCGTGCGGAAGCCGGGCCCGTACTTGGACAGGTCCTGCTTGGACAGGTAGTCCTGCACCTGCGCAATGACCTTCTTGGAGTAGCCCAGGTCCGCGGAGCTGCCCTTCGCCTTGAGCAGCATCACCACCATGCGCTCCTGCGGATCCAGGTAGTACAGCTCACCGCCCTGGCCCGTCCCCGACAGGCGCTGGTTGGCACCGCCGGTGTACTTCTGCTCGATGTCGGTGAAGTCCAGCGACGGGGGCGGCGACTCCTCCAGCCGCACGAAGAGCGGGTTGGCCTGCTCCTTCTCCCACGCGAAGCGCGCGTCGATGCGCTCCTGGATGAGCTTCAGGTCCGGCAGATCCACGTAGTACAGCGCGTGCTGTTCGAAGAACTTGCTGGGGCGCTGGTAGTTGACGAAGCGGATCTCCGACAGGCCTCCCAGCTTGGGCGCCATGTCATCCACGAACTGCTTGAGCTGCTCCGGCTCCGCGCCAATGCCGGCCACCACCACGTTGCCCATGCCGCCAAAGCGCGTGCGCAGCTTCTCCAGGTCCTGCACGGACTGGAAGGATTTGGGCAGCAGGTTCGCCAGGTCCGCGTTGAGCGACAGGTTGCGGGCGAGGAAGGTGCCCATGCCCGTCAGCACCAGCGTCACGAACAGCGCCACCCAGGGTCGTCGGTGGCCGCGGACCGCCAGGGAGCCCATCGCAGCCTCGAACCGTTCGGACCACCGCATCTCACTCATGGATGTGACTTCCTCATCTTGAGCCCACCCAAACCGGGCCGCTCACGCGTATATGCCCCGAGCCACCGTGCGTCCAGGCACCGTCCCGGGGGCCTTCCCGGCCGCATGCTCCGACGGGGAAGAAGGCGTCGCTGAAACAAACACGCAGGTATGCAACCCCGGCGGGCGGCCCGCCAGTGGATCCTCCTCCCGCGTGTACGTCGGGCGCGTACGTCAGGGCCCCGCCCTTCCCGTGCTGTCCCCCGTCTTGGGCGGCCGGGCGGGCGCGGCCTTCGCGCTGGCGTGCCGGAGGTCCGTGGCATGGCCAGCTTTTGTTCCGACGGCCCCTGCCAGGAAGCAGGCGCCCCAGGGAGGGGATGCCGCCGCGTGACCCACGGGCCGGCCGCAGCCGGGACCCAGGCACGGGCGCCCACGGTTGATGGCCTCGGACCCGTCTTCGCCAGCCGAACGTTCGTGGATGCACCGGGTGGAGCGCTCGCTGGGTGCGCTCGCCGCGCACAACCACCGCCGCCCCATCGTCGCCCTGCTCTGCGCCCTGCTCCTCTCCGGCGTGGGCCTGCTGTGCGCCCGGAACCTGACCCTCAACGCGAACCTGGCGGACCTGCTGCCCGAGTCCTTCAAGAGCGTGCAGGCCATCAAGACCCAGGAGGAGCGCTACGGGGCCCTGGGGTGGGTGGTGGTGGTCGGCGATGAAGCGGACCCCGAACAGCTCCAGCGGTTCGCGCAAGACCTGGCGCCGAAGCTGGAAGCCCTGCCGGGCATCCGGTACGTGGAAATCACCCGCCCCAGCCGCTTCTTCCGCGACCATGCGCTCTACTTTTTGTCGCCAGAAGATTTGAAGGAGGTGGAGCGCCGCATCGAGGCGCGCCTCACCTGGGAGCGGCTGCACGCCAACCCGCTCTTCGTGTCGCTGGAGGACGACGACCCGGCCCCGTCGCTGGACTTCTCCGACCTGGAGAAGAAGTACGGCGGCAACGCGGTGACGCGCCTGTCCAACAACCCGAGCGAATTCTACCTGGACCCCGCCGAGCGCCGCGTGGTGGTGCTGGCCAAGCCCGAGACGTCGTCCTCGGACCTGACGTTCTCGCGGAAGATCGTCGACGAGGTCCAGGACGTGGTGAAGCAGCAGGACCTGTCCAAGTACGGGCCCGGCTTCCACACGGAGATCACCGGCACGTTCCAGAAGAAGTTGGATCTCCAGTCGCAGATCACCCGTGACGTGGCGGTGGCCTCCTCGGTGGCCGGGGTGCTGGTGCTGCTGTACCTGTTCCTGCACTTCCGCAGCATGCTCGCGGTGGGGATGGTGCTGGCGCCGGTGGGGGCGGGCCTCGCGTGGACGTATGGCCTGGTGGGCGTGGCGTATGGCCAGGTGAACATCCTGACCGCGTTCCTGGGCGCCATCCTGGGCGGCCTGGGCGTGGAGCACGGCATCCACCTGCTGGGGCGGTACCTGAACCTGCGTGGAGAGGGGATGGCTTCCGAGCAGGCCACGCGCGAGGCCTTCACACACACGGGCGGCGCGGCGCTGGTGTCCGCGCTGGTGGCGGCGCTCACGTTCTTCGTGCTGGGCACCTCCGGCCTGCGGGCGTTCCGCGAGTTCGGCGTCATCGCGGGCGTGGGCATGCTGGTGATCATCCTGGCCTACGTGCTCGTGCTGCCGGCGGTGCTGGGCCTCGTGGCCCGTCACGGTTGGACGCCGCGCAAGACATCCACCCGGACGCAGGAAGCGCCGCTGGGTCACGTCATCATGCGGCGGCGCGGGGCGCTCACGCTGGCGTCCGCGCTCATCGTCGCGGGACTGCTCACGCAGGTGCCGGGCCTGCGGTTCGACTACAAGGTGTCGTCGCTGGAGGATGAGAACCTCGACTCGTTCGTCCTGGACCGCGCCGTCAACCAGCTCATCGGCTACACGCAGATGCCCCTGGTGGTGCTGACCGACTCCCGCGAGGAGGAGGCGGTGGTCGTCAAGGAACTCCAGGCGCGCAAGCAGCAACTGGGCGCGGACTCCAAGGTGGACTTCGTCGCGTCGCTCGAAAGCCTGGTGCCCGGGGAGCAGGCCCGCAAGCAGGTCATCCTGAAGGACATCGGGAGGCTGTTGGAGCGCGTGCCCGAGGGCCAGCTCACCGCCCGGCAGCGGGAGGAGCTGGCGGAGCTGCGCCATCAGGTGCGGGCCGCGCCGTTCTCCGTGGCGGACCTGCCGCCGGGCGTGCGCCAGCAGTTCGAGGGACGCGGGGAGAAGGGCACGGGCTTCGTGGTGGTGTATCCGTCCGTGGACCAGTCCGACGGGCAGGCCATGCGCAAGCTGGCGAAGGAGGTGCGCGGGGTGGCGCTGCCGGATGGACGGCCCGCGGTGGTGGCCGGCGAGTCGCTGGTGCTCGCGGACATCCTGGACCTGGTGTCGCACGAAGCGCCGTTCATCCTGCTGGGGTCGACGCTCGCGGTGTTGCTCGCGATGTGGATCACCCTGGGCGGACTGCGCACCGCGCTCTTGTGCCTGACACCCACCGTGGTGTCGGTGTTCGCGCTGCTGGGGTTGATGCCGCTCATGAAGCTGGAGTTCAACTACCTCAACATCCTCGTCATCCCGGTGCTCATCGGGACGACGGTGGACGCGGGCGTGCACCTCATCACCCGGCTGGCGTCACCGGGGAGCGACTTCGTGCGGGTGTACTCGGAGACGGGCAAGGCCATCTGTGGCGGCCTGCTCACGAGCGCGGTGGGCTTCGGCGCGCTGTTCCTCGCGGACCACCCGGGCCTGAACTCCATTGGCGCCCTGGCGAACCTGGGCTTCGGCATGAACCTGCTCGTCATGCTGGTGACCTTCCCGGCCCTGCTGCTGGTGCTCTCCGAACGCAAGCGGCGCCGCCGTGCGGTTCCGTCGCGCCCCCGGGGTGAGCACCTCGTGGATGATGGGCAGGGTCCTCACCGGCCCACGCCCGCCAGTTGATGGCCGAGGCGTCGTCCGCCCGGCCGCGCACGCGCAAAGGAGCGGGACGATGTCTCAGCAATGGATCTGGATGGGCCTCGCGGCCGGCACCCTGGCGCTCGGCTCCGCCTGCGACGCCACCGAGTCCCCCGTCCTGCTCGCGCAGGTGGACCCCAACTCCGCGGGCGCCATCACCACCGGGCAGCCGAATCCGGGGGCTCCCGCGGGCAGCCTGCCGCCCGCGCCCGCCGGAAGCGTCACGGAGCCTGTCTCCACGCGGACCTACGGCGACCCGGGGACCGACACGGGCGGCAGCGGCAGTGGCGCGGTGCTCCCGCAGCCCTACACCGCGCCGTCGTCCATCACCGGTGCCGCACCGGGCAGCGCCACCGGCACCGCACCCGGCACCGCCACCGGCACCGCACCGGGCAGCGTCACCGGCGCCGCACCGGGCAGCGTCACCGGCGCCGGCGCCGTGATGCCCTCCAACACGGGCAGCCTGCCCGCCCCTGGCGCGGGCAGCACCGTCAGCGGCAGTGGCGCGGTGCTGCCGCCCAACACCGGCAGCACCGCGGCGCCGGGCGTGGGCAATACCGTCAGCGGCAGTGGCGCGGTGCTGCCACCCAGCACGGGCACCACCGCCCCGGGGGCGGGCACCACGCTGTCGCCAGACACCAACACGTCCAGCAACTCCGTGACACCGCTGGGCGGCGGCTCCGTGCTCGACGGAGGCGTGGGGCGCTAGGGCCTTCCCATTCCCCAGAAAGTGCCCCGGCGCATCGGACGGCGGTCCTCCAGGCGTGCGGTGCGATGGACAGTCGCGCGGATGCAACCCCGCGACCCCGCCTGCCAGTGCCGTTCCCCGAGCAGGCAGGCGGAGGAGCCACCCCTGCACACACCCCCGGGCCTGCTCACTTTCGGTCCAGCAGGCAGTCGGAACCTTTCCAACCAGCAGTCTGACTCTATCCGGGGGAATCACATGAAGAGCTTCCTGAAGAAGCAACTGACGGTCGCGGCGGTCCTCGTGGGCGCGCTGGCGCTCGGCACGGGCTGTAAGTCGGATCAATCCGCGACGCGCGGCACGGAGCCCACGCCCGCCTCCGACTCCACCATGGGCACGGAGTCCACGACGGGCACCGGGACGGACACCACGGGCACCGGCACCACCACCACGCCGCCTCCCAGCAGCGGCGGCTCCGGCTACGACACGGGCAGCACGACGCCCGACTCGCAGCTGCCGCCTTCGGACACGGACACCGGCGGCTCCGGCATGACGGATGACTCCACGCTGCCGCCCGCCAGCGACGACAGCCTCAATCCGGGCACCGGCGGCGCGGGCACCAGCGAGAGCGAGCCGGGCGTGCACGACGGCGAGACGACCGAGCCGGGCACGGGCGGCTCCGGCATGTCCACGGATGACAGCGCCATGCCGGAGGACGGCAGCCTCCCCAGCGACTCCACGCTCGACCCGAACGCGCCCAAGGGCAATATGAACACGCCGGTGCCGGACTCCACGGGCACCCTGTCGCCCAACAGCGGCACCACGCGCTAGGTCTCCACCGGGCCGCCGTGAAATCCACGGCGGCAACGCGGTGACACCCCGAGCGCCCGTGACCTCCTCGCAGGTCGCGGGCGCTTCGTGCGTTCGATGCCAACGACAAACCCCGCCGACGCGCGAGGCGTCAGCGGGGTCCTGGATGCTGCGGGGCGAAAAGCCTCAAGTCACGCTGACGCCCGGGTATGGCGACCGGGGGCTGATCACCGGGTTGATGATCAACGGGTCATGCGACTCGCCCGGCCCGCTGTCGGGATCCACGGTGGGAGGAACGTGGTGTTCACGCTCCTCGTCCTCCGTTCCAGCCTGGCGCTCCGGCACCGGAGGCAACCCTTCCAGGGGAATGTGCAGCACGTCCTTCTTGCTCATGACGAACGCCTCCTTTCAGTCAGTCCAAGGGTGGGGCGCGTCCGGGATTTCCGCAGGCCCTCCGGCCGCGGGGCCCGCGCGCTCCCTCCCCCTGGATGCCGGCGGACGCCAGGGGCCCCCCTC
>NZ_RAWD01000246.1:0-15035 GCF_003612065.1 Corallococcus sp. CA047B | reverse complement strand
GGATGAGGGGGAGGCGCCGGGGGGCGCCGCGCATCAGTTCGGCAGGTTCAACGACAGCGAACGACCGGCTTCGAAGCGGGGCTCTGACTTGAGCTTCTCCAGCACGCGCTCCGACGCGATGAGCGTCACCTGGGGCAGCATCCCCGGCTCGCTCATCCACTTCACCGCGCCCAGCAGGTGCTGGGCCTTGATGAACTCCAGCACGGCCCCGTGGAAGGCCTTGCCCTCTTCTTGCCAGGAGCGGGCCAGCTCTTGCCTGCCGCGGCGCTCGGGTGAGCGACGTGCGGGGGGCCGCGCTTCACGGGGCATGACGATGATTTCGATGAACATCGCGGCACCCTCCTGAAGGCACGGACTGCGAAGTGGCGCGGACTATCGCATGAACCTGTGTCCGCCCGCCGCCACGTGCCCACCCTTTTGCGGAAGGTCTTTTCCGCTTTCGGGACTTACCGGGCACCCTCATCTTGACATGCTTGATTTGCGGGTTTGATGGTGGGCCGTCTGCCAGTTGTTGGACACGCAGAAAATGAGAATCACCCCGAGGAGGCTGACCATGGAGCTGCACCACGGCCGTTTGTTCGACCACGTCCACCTTCAGGTCCGGGACCTGGAGGCGAGCAAGCGCTTCTACAAGGCGGTGTTGGAGGTGATGGGCATCGCGGTGTTCAGCGAGAGCGAGCGCCACCTCGCCGCGGACGAGCTGTACGTGAGCGCGGATTCGGAGCCCACGGCGCGCGTGCACCTGGCCTTCGAGGCGCCGGACCGGGAGCGCGTGCAGCGCTTCCATCAGGCGGCGCTGGCCGCGGGAGGCCGTGACAACGGCGCGCCCGGCGAGCGCTCCTACCACCCGGGCTACTACGCGGCCTTCGTGTTGGATCCGGATGGCAACAACATCGAGATGGTGTTCCACGGTCCGGCGAAGCGCTCGGCGCCATCGGTCGTCTTCCAGTGGGACTGAAGCCCCACCCTTGAAGCAGCGCGTGGGCGGATGAAAACGACAGGGGCCCCCGGGATGGTCCGGGAGCCCCTGGCGTGCGACGGGACTTCGCGCGGGTGGGTGATTAGCGCGCCGTCACGGTGCGACCCTGGACCTGCTTCGTGGCCGGGCCCGAGGGCGACGCGGCCACGGCGGACACGACGCTGAAGGCCAGGTCGTCACGTTCGTTGAACGAACCGGACACGCAGGCGCTGGTGGCGGTGCCGCCGTAGCGGAACTGCGCGCGCACCGCGTGCTGGCCGGTGGTGGCGCCCACCGTCACCGGGATGGAGAACGTCTTGAGCCCCACCGCGGTGCAGGCCTGGGCGGTGGTGACGGTCGTCCACGCGGGCGTGGTGGTGTTCGTCGTGTAGTACAGGTCCAACTGGTCCGTGGTGCCGTAGCACCACACCGTCACGTCCACCGTGAGCTGCTTGCCCGGGGTGATGAGGCCCTGGTCCACCGTCTTGAGCGACACGCGGTCGATGCTCTCGTCGTTGTGGTACGCGCCGGAGGCCCCGTCCGCGCACGTCGCGCCCAGGGTGTTGGGCTGGTTGGGCTCCACGCCGGTGGGCATGCTGCCGCGCCCGTTGACGAGCGTGGGGCCGGTGTCACAACCGCACACCGAGCCGCAGGCGGGCACGCGCGCGGTGGCGTTGTAGGTGGCGACCACCGGGGTGCATACGTTGGTGGTGGTGAAGCTGGCCGCGGTGCTGTACGCGCTCGCGCCGCAGCTGTCCGTGGCCCGCGCGCGCCAGTAGTAGGTGGTGAGGTTGGACAGGCCGGGCGTCACGTTCCAGGCGCTGGAGCCCAGGCCGGTGGTGCTGCGCACCACGTTGGTGAACGCGCTGTCCGTCGCTACCTGGATGTCGTACGCCGAAGCGCTCGCCACGTCCGACCAGTCCAGCGCCGGGGCCAGGGCGACGCCGGTGGCGCCGTTCGCGGGGGACGTCAGGGTTGGCGCCGCCAGGTTGACGCAGCCGCGCGTGGTGAAGCCGCGCGCCGCGGACCAGCCGCTGGTGCCGCCGCACGAGTTGAGCGCGCGCACGCGCCAGTAGTAGGCGGTGGTGGCCGACAGGCCGGGGGACACCGTCCAGGTGCTGGCGACGAGCGAGTTGGCGCTCCTCACCACGTTGGTGAACGCGCTGTCCGTCGCCACCTGGACCTCGTAGCCGGACACGCCCGTCACGTCCGCCCAGTCCAGCACCGCGAGCAGCTCCACGTCGGTGGCGCCGGAGGCGGGGGTGGACAGCGAGGGCGCGCCAGGCGCGGCGCAGGACGGCGTGGTGCAGGTGCAGGTGCTCGCCTGGCCGAAGCACGCGTTGCTGCTGGCGGGCACGACGGAGTAGCAGTACTGCCGGCCGTTGGCGACCTCCGGGTCCGTGTAGCTGGTGCCGGTGACGGTGGCCACGCGCGCCTTGCCGAAGTCACAGCCCGCGAAGCCCTCCGTCTTCATCACCCAGTACTGGCTGGCGCCCGCGGAGGCGGTCCACGTCAGGCCCACCTGGCTGTCACCGGCCGTGGCCGTGGTGACGGGCGCGGCGGTGGGGCCGGCCGCGCAGCCGCCGTTGGTGGGGGCGGGCGTGGAGCAGGCGATGTTGTGGCGGTTGTACGCCGCGTAGATGGCCGTCATGTGCGGGGTGCCGTCCGCCAGGTTGCCGTTGTCGTCGTCCGCGGCCAGCCACTGCATGTAGCCGTTGGTGGCGCCGCAGCCGTCGGACGTGCCGGCGGTGCAGTTGCAGGCGTGCCACGTGCCCACGTTGCCGCTGCCCTGGTAGAACAGCTTGTTGCCCAGCAGGAACGCGTCGTTGGAGGTGTAGTTGAAGGGCGCGGCGGTGAGGTCGCGCGTCACCAGGTCCCACGCCGCCTGACGCACGGGGGAGGCCGCGCAGTGGACCTGCTTGCTGCACGGGCCGCTGCCGGCGGAGCACATCTGGCAGGTGAAGTTCTGCGGCGTGGCGGGGATGTTCGGCGCGCTCGCCGCCCAGTCCGCGTCACGCACGCCGGAGCAGCGCAGGTTGCACCAGGACTTGCCGGCGACCTGGGACTCCTGCTGGTTGTAGCCGGAGCCGTCCGGGGTGAGGCCGCAGCCGGTGTTCGTCGTCTGGAAGAAGCCGTAGCCCACGCAGGAGGTCTGCAGGCGCAGGATGGCCGCGATGTCCGCGTAGCCTTCGCTGGAGTTGGACAGAGAGCCGTTGGCGTCGAAGTCGTCCATGCCGTGGCCCCACTCGTGGTCGAACACGGCGCCAATCTCACCGGTGTTCCGGCACCCGCCGCCGCTGCGGTAGAAGTTCACCGAGCTGCCGTTCCAGAACGCGTTGCACGTGCTGTTGATGTTCACGTTGGACACGAGCTGGCCCTGCAGCCACGTGTTGGTGGGCAGCCAGCCGCGGGCCACCTCCGTGATTTTATTCAGCTCGTAGAAGCTGGAGCGCGCCGCCGCGGTGTTGCCCGCGGAGGTGCCGGCGGGCACCGTGCAGTCGTGGTCGTTGTTCACGCCGCCCAGGTTGATGTTGCCCGTGGCGGAGCTCACGTTGATGGCGCCGCAGCTGTCGGCGATCCGCACGTACTTGCCCGCGAGCGTCGTGGTGACGTTGCCGGCGCTGTAGTTGTAGATGCCCGCGCCGTCGGTGAAGTTGTTGGGGGCCGCGAAGCCGGTGTTCGCCCACGGCATGGGGGAGTCCGCCTGCATCGTGCCGCACGTCGCGTTGGACGCGCACGTGCCCACGTTGGTGGACGGGTACACGCCGCCCTTCAGCTGCGCGTCGAAGTAGTGGTTGTCGTCCTCCACGGCGAGCACCTCGCCGGAGTTCGCGTCCACCGTCACCTTCCAGCGCTCGTTCTCACCGGGGTTGGAGAAGCCGTAGCTCCACACCAGCGCGTGGCCATAGCCCTGGCCGAACGCCGCGCCCGTGCGCGCGAACGGGGTGACCTCCAGCGTGGGCTGCTGCCAGAGGCTCGTGGGCGTCAGCGACTGGCCCAGGAACGTGCTGCCCGCGGTCAGCGCCTGCGACGCCGCCAGCGTGGGCTTCACGTCGATGGCCACGTTGGCCCACGACTCGGTGCCCAGGAGCACCAGGTTGCCGTGGCTGATGGTGGCCGCGATGCGCCCGTGGCGCACCGGCACGCCCCGCACCACCTGCGGGATGTGCACCTGCCACAGGGAATCCGTCACGGCCGTCACGCGCGGCGCGCCCAGCTGCATCAGGTCCACGCCGAGCGCGTCCTGGTTGTCCGCGATGAACTTGAAGACCAGCTCGCCCACCACGGACTCATCCACGCCGCCCACCGAACGGCCCAGGCCCTGGCGCACGTCGTTGAGCGTGACGCCGTTGCGGAAGCCGTCACCGGGGATGAGCGGGAAGCTGCCCTGGATGCCCGTGGCCGTGCCGGACAGCGGATCCAGGTACACCTGCACGTTGCCGCCGTTGCGGGCCAGGAACCCCGCCCACTTGTCCGCGCCCACGCGCGGCATCAGCGTGCGAGCCTTCTCCAACGGCACGTTCTGGATGGGCAGGTACAGGTCCGGCTTGAAGAACGCCTTCTTCGCCACCGCGCCCTGCTGCGCGGGTTGGGGGGGTTGGACCGCGTACGTCGTGGACGACACCAGGAGGGCGAGACAACAGACTGCGGACCGCAGGGGGCGCATGCACGTCTCCTCGGATGAAGCCGTCGGACGGGACCGACGGGCTCCGGGGCGGAGCGCTCCTGGCTCTAGTTCACAAGCTTCTTAAGATTGAATTGCGGCTATTCCTGAGTAATGGATTTTTCTGGAATATCGCGTGAGTTCAATGGCTTGTAGTGTTCACTGGAGAAACCTTCACTCCCGGAGCATTTCGTTCTGCTCGCAGTATTCCGCCGGGAGTCCTGCTCAGGGTTGGGGCCAGAGGCGGACGCGGTCGTCCTGGATGAGCTTCCCGTTGGCGGCGTCGGTGCTGCCGCTGGCCATGAAGCGGCGGGGCACGTCGCGCGTGGCGAGGACGGCGGCTTCGACCCACAGCAGGATGAGCAGCGCCCCGGCCACCACGGGCGCCCTCCGGGCCACCGCCGCGTGGCGCTCCGTCAGCAGCTTCAGGGGCAGCACCAAGAGGGGCAGGAGCGCGGGGAACACGACGAGCAGTCCGCGCGCGTAGCCGAAGAAGGCGAGGGTGACGAGCACCCGGTGCAGCACCACCAGCGACAGCAACCGGAACGGCGCGAACGCCGTGCGCAAGGACAGCAGCATCCCCGCGAGGAGCAGCGCCGCGAGGGGCCACTTGAGGAGCGCCGCGTCGGGGACGAACACGTCCACCGGGGCGCGGGCACCGGTGAGGCCGCCGGGCACGTCCGACACGCCCAGGCCCAGGCGCAGGCCGTCCAGCCACAAGTCCAGCTTGGTCCACGCGAGCCGGGCCGCGTCGCCGGGCGCGTCCACCATCCACCGCAGCCCTTCGGCATAGCCGTGCAGGAGCAGGCGCCGGTGTTCGGGCCGGGAAGGGTCCAACTGGCCGTTGAAGCCGCCCTGGTTGATGAGCGCCGGGGTGAAGCCGCCGGTGGCGCCCGCGTGGTTCGCCATCGCGAAGTTGAGCGGCCCGTACACGGTGACGGGCACCCACTCCGGCAGCGGCTCCAGGTGGGGCGCGCGGGCATTGAGCTCTCGCATCGCGTCCAGGTTGCGCACCGCGCCCGGCACCAGCACCAGCAGCGACACGCCCACCGCCACGCCCCAGCGCGCCATCCACGGCTTGAGGGGCCGCGTGCGCTCGCGCGCCGTCCACGCATACACCAGCAGGAAGGGCCACAGGCCCAGGTGTTCGGCGCGGGTGAGGGTGCCCAATCCCATCACAATGCCCAGGGCGATGGTCGCGGGCCATGACAGGGTTTCGCGGCCCTTCAGCACCAGCGCGCAGGTGAAACACAGCCACAGCGCCGACACTGTTTCATTGCTGTACGTGGTGGAGAGCACCAGCCAGCCGAAGCTCGTGGCGTACAGGCCCGCGGCGACCCAGGCCCACGCGTTGCCCAGGAGCCTCTTCCACCAGCCCTGGCACAGGGCCACGGTGGCTGCGCCCAGGACGGCGAGCGCCAGCTTGTACGGCAGCGCGCTGCCCCGGGGCTCCCCCAAGAGGCGGTACAGGCCGCCGAGCAGCGCGGGGAACAGGGGCGGGTGGTAGGGCAGGGCGGCGCTGGCCTCCCGGCCCCGGACGGCGTCCAGCGCGGCGGTGTGGAAGAACTTCGCGTCGCCCGCGAAGAAGATGGAGAAGGGCCAGTCCCGGTCCGGAGCGCCCCAGAGGTACAGCCCGCGCAGGAGCAGGCTCGCGGCGAAGGTGGCCCCAAGGCTCCAGGCCCCCGGGTGTCGCCGGACGGCTTCGCGCAGGGAAGGCAGGCCCACGGGCTCCTCCGGAAGGGAAAGGCGCCGCACTCTACATTGGGCCGCGCGTACAGGCCGGGGGCTGGGGTAGAGACGGGGTGCGTCAAACCGGGAGGACGACACATGAGTCGCGTGCTGGATGAGCTGTTGGGGCTCCTCAAGCTGGAGCCCATCGAGGAGAACCTGTTCCGTGGCGCCAGCCAGGACCTGGGCTTCCGCCAGCTCTTCGGGGGGCAGGTGCTGGGGCAGGCGGTGTCGGCGGCCAGCCAGACGGTGGAGCCCGCCCGCACGGTGCACTCACTGCACGGCTACTTCCTGCGGCCCGGGGACGCGGGGCTGCCCGTCGTCTACACGGTGGACCGCGTGCGCGACGGCGGCAGCTTCACCACCCGCCGCGTCGTCGCCATCCAGAAGGGCCAGCCCATCTTCACGTTGATGGCGTCCTTCCAGGCGGACGAACCCGGCTTCACGCACCAGGCCACCATGCCGGACGTGCCGCCCCCGGAGTCCCTGCCCTCGGACATCGAGCTGCTGGGGCGTCACGCGGGCCGGATGTCGGAGCGCCTGCGGGAGAAGTTCCTGTCCCCCAAGCCCATCGAGATGCGCCCGGTGACGTACGTGGACCCCTTCGAGCCCAACCCCGCGGAGCCGGTGAAGCACGTCTGGTTCCGCGCGGACGGGGACGTGCCCGACGAGCCGCAGGTGCACCGCTACGTGCTCGCGTACGCCAGCGACTTCAACCTGCTGGGCACCGCGCTCCAGCCGCACGCGGTGACGTTCCTCCGGCCCGACCTCCAGATGGCCAGCCTGGACCACGCGCTGTGGTTCCACGGCGACCTGAAGGTCAACGACTGGCTGCTCTACTCGCTGGAGAGCCCCTGGGCGGGCAATGCCCGGGGCCTCGCGCGAGGCCACGTCTTCACCCGCGACGGGCGGCTGGTGGCCTCCGTGGCGCAGGAAGGCCTGCTGCGCCTGCGCCCGCCAGCGCGCTGAAGGAAACGGGCGCCGCCCTTGAGGGTGAGGCGGGAGGCGCCCGCGGTTTCAGAACCGGAGGCCGCGGTCCGGCAGGCGGTCGAAGTCGATGCCGCCGCCACCCCCGTCCCCGTCCGTCGTGGGGTCGATGAGCAGCCCCGCCGTCACCACCGCCGCGAGCACCCCGATGCCGATGGCGCCCGTGAGCAGCAGCGTCTTGCCCAGGCTGAACTCGCGCAGCCGGCCGTGCTCCACCTCCGCCATGGGCACGACGAGCGGCGCGGTGTCCGGCTTGAGCGGCACGCCCTGGAAGCGGGTCGTGTCTACCGCCACCTGGATGAAGCGCTGCTCCTCAGTCTGGAAGCGCGCCTCTTCCGGCTCCTTCGGGGGGCCCACCAGCGCCAGCGGCGTGTCGGAGGTGAACTGGTGCGTCTCTCCGTCCATGTCCCGCACCGCGCGCCGGCGATCATTGGGCCGGTTGAGCATCACGTCGCCCAGCTCCTTCAGGAGCGCCGCGTTGTCGTCCTTGAAGCCATCCAGGCGCGTCAGTTCCGACCTGGGAATGGCATAGGTCGTCGTACAGGCTGACGACAGCAGGGACACGGCGATCAACACGGCGCACGAACGCATGGAGACGGCTCCTCCGGGGTGGGCCGCAAAGCCTATCCCGGTGCGTGCCCCGTCGCCTACCGGGGCACGCGGCCGGTGTTTCACTTCAGCTGGTAGTTGGCGTCCAGCACGTCTTCCTTCGTGCGGCCCATCACCCAGCCGTCGTGGTAGACGACGCCCACGGGCGCGACGGTGTCGTTCCGGTACAGGCCGATCTTCAGGTAGTTGAGCTGGCCGCTGTACTGCGTCGCGATGAAGCGCTTGGGCAGCACCAGGGTGCCGTTGTAGTACAGCTCCACGAAGCCCACGCTGGCGTTGGGCGACCACTTCACGTGGAAGATGAAGTCGTGCCACTGGTTGCGCACCAGGGGCGTCTTCCAGACGATGACGCCCGGGTCCCCGCCGATGTTGAGCCGCATCTCCTCCCCGTACACGTAGAACTCCACCGGGGGCGAGCCGCAGCAGCCGTCGTGGTGCCACTGGGTGAAGAGCTGCCACGTCTTGGCGCTGGGGAAGTCCGACGGGAAGCGGTTGCTCCAGCGGTACCAGTACTCGGAGCCGACGGCCTCCTTCGTCTGCTTGAAGATCTCATTGCGGTTGCCGCTGGAGTTGATGGGGTCATCGCCCTGGCGCACGGTGGCCTTGAGCGCGTAGCCGCCTTCACGCACCGGCGAGGGAATCACCTGCAGCCGGTCCGAGCTGACCATCTGCGTGCCGTCCCACTGGCCCCGGTCGCCGGACTCGAAGTCGCCCCGCCAGATGATGCCGCCGGGCGTGGGCGTGACCACGGTGCCCGCGCAGGGGCGCGCCTCCGCGATGCTGGCCCAGTCGTTGACGGTGTTGCCCTGCACGTAGACGCGCACCCGGCGCGTGTTCAGGGAGGTGAACTTGTACGTCTCCGCCGCCGTCGTCGTCCCGGAGCTCTTGCCGCTGTACACCTGCGTGTACGTCATGCCGTCCGGAGATGTCGACACGGTGAACGTGTTGGCGCGCGTGTTGCCCTGGTGCCACGCGATGGAGATGGCGCCCACGGCCTTCGTGGAGCCCAGGTCGTAGTCGATCCACTGGCCCTTGCCGAGGCTGCTCCAGCGGGTGTCCAGCTTGTCGTCCAGGGAGTTGGTCGCGATGCTGCCGGCGCCGTCGTCGCCGCTGGCCTTCACACTGCTGGGCGTGAGCTGGGTGCAGCCGCTGGTGGTGAGGTCCTCGCCGGAGGTCGTCATCGACGGCGGGGAGTCATCCAGCGGAGCGTCATCCGGTGCGCCACAACCGACGGCGCCCAGGACGAACAACGTTTCAACCAGGAGGAGGGTTTTCTTCAAGGGAGGGCCCAGGGGGAAAGGACAGGCAAAGAGAAAGCCGCGCTCCGCAAGACGGAGAAGGCATGGCGCGCGACCAGGGAATGTCTGGCTTTACGGCGGGCAATCCCCTTCCTCGCTCCGGGACCTGTGCGACAGGGCCGTGCTGAAGGAAGGGAAAAGAGGGTGCGGCGTGTGTTCGTGCTCCATCCGGCAACCGGGGGAAGGGTTGCCGTGCTCCAAGGTGATAATTGAAATACCGAAGTTCTATTTCGGACACAAGTCAGGCCGTGCCCGCCTGCATGCCCAGCAGGTACGAAAAGGAAAGACAGACATCTGTTTCAGACGGCCTGGGTGGAATCCTTCAACCCCCCGCGAGGGCCGATACGGCGCGTGGCGTGGGAGGCGCACCGCTGGCGCGCGGGTGCGTTCCGGCCTGACGCGCTGTGGTGCGGTGTGGGGGACCGCACGCACGCACCGGCCAGGGCATTTGCGACCCGTGTCCACTGGCATCGTGTCCCGGCGGCAGTCCCTTTGCCGCCGACTTGCGATGACGGGAGAATCAGGCAGAACGCCCCTGGAATGCCCGTGGATTTCAAGGAAGCCCGCCGCACCGCGGACGTGAGGCCGGTCGAGTGACGCACCCCATGACGCGCCCCATGTCCGCGCAGGTCCCACGGAGCGAGCGCAAGCCGCTGTACGTGAAGGTCGTGACGCAGCCGGCGTTGCACGGCTGCTGGTCCGTGAACATCAGCGAGACGGGCATCGGGCTCATCGCCACGCCGCGGCGTCCGTCGGAGGGCCCGCACGAGAACGAGCCGGTGGAGCTGTCCTTCTCCCTGCCGGACACGGGCGCGTATGTGCGCGTGCACGGCACGGTGCGCTGGCGCCACGACACGGCCGGGGGCGCGGGCACCGTCGCCGCGCTGGGCGTGAGCTTCGGCGCCTTCGACGCGGCGGACGGGGTGAAGCTGGCCCGCTACCTGTCCACGTCGCACCTCCAGGTGGCGGCCGCCTACGCCAGCGATGACGAGTCACGCGCGATGCGTCAGGCCCTGGATGGCGTGGCCACGCCGCACTTCGCCGCCAGCGCGGAGGACGTGCACGCGCTCCTGGCCCGGGGGGACATGGCCGCGCTTTTGGTGTGCGGCCAGGACGAGGCGCAGGCCCTGGCGTTGGTGGAGTCCCTGGGCGCCGTGAGGGCGGAGGTGGACCCGACGGGCGCGGGGCCGCCCAGCGACCTGGCCTCGCGCATCGTCTACTGCGCGCCCGCCGCGCCGGAGCGGCTGGTGGCGCTCTTCAACAGCGGCCGCATCTACCGGGCGCTGGGCGCGTGGCCGGATCCGGAGGACCTGCGCCAGGCGGTGCTCCAGGCGGGGCGCGAGCACGGCTTCCGCACCGAACAGTGGCGCATGGCGCTGGAATTGGAGCGCAACCTCTTGCGCGAGCGCGCGCTCGCGCAGGCCCCGGTGGGTGGCCCGGGCCGCACCGCGGAGGACGTGGGCTTCCGCAGCCCCGCCATGCAGCGGGTGATGGAGATGGTGCGCCTGGTCGCGCCGCACCGCGTGGCGGTGCTGCTGCAGGGCGAGACGGGCACGGGCAAGGAGGTGCTGGCGCGCATCCTCCACCGGCTCAGCGGCCGGGGCGACCTGCCGCTCGTGGTGCAGGACTGCGGCGCGCTCACGGAGACGCTGCTGGAAAGCGAGCTGTTCGGCCACGTGAAGGGCGCCTTCACCGGGGCGGTGTCGGACCACCCGGGCCTCTTCGTGCTCGCCAACGGCGGCACCATCTTCCTGGACGAAATCGAGAACACGACGCCCAACCTCCAGGCGAAGCTGCTGCGCGTGCTGGAGACGGGCGATGTGCGCCCGGTGGGCGGCACCCAGGTGCGCCACGTGGACGTGCGCGTCGTGGCCGCCAGCAACCGGGACCTGGGCGAGGAGGTGCGGGCGGGCCGCTTCCGCGCGGACCTCTTCTACCGGCTCAACAGCTTCACCATCGACATCCCGCCCCTGCGCGAGCGCCCGGAGGACATCCCGGAGCTGGCGCGGGCGTTCGTGGAGCAGTTCAACCGCACCCTCAAGCGCTCCGCCACCGGCGTCGCCCCGGACGCGGACGAGGTGATGAACGGCTACGGGTGGCCCGGCAACGTGCGCGAGCTGCGCAACGTGGTGGAGCGCGCGGTGCTCCTGTCCCGGCCCGGGGAGATGCTCACCCGGCGCCTGCTGCCCCCCGCGCTCATCAACAGCGCCGTCCCCCGCGCGGACCCCACCGGGGACGGCTCCCTGCGCGCCCGGCTCCAGCAGGTGGAGCGCGAGCTCATCCGCGAGGCCCTGGAGCGCCACGGCGGCGTCCTGCGCCGCGCGGCCGTGGCGCTGGGCATGGACCCGGTGACGCTGGGCCGCAGGGCCCGGCGCCACGGCTTGTGGAATCCGGAGTGAGCCGCTCCCCGGCCCGCCCGGTCCGGGGCCTCAGTGCGCCTGCATCCACTGGAGCATGGGCGTCCACACGCGGGCGCGTGCGTCCCGGGCGAGGAACAGGTCGGCGTGCCCGTAGTCCAGGGCGCGCTCGGACTCCGGCCGGTTGCGCACGGTGTGCACGGTGACGTCGGTGCTGCCCAGCAGGCGCACGGAGTACTCGCCGTAGCGCCCCACGCCGCCCGCCGCGCCCACGTACAGCACCGGCACCTTCACGTCCTTGAGGTGGTCGTCGTACGGCACATCCAGGCCGCACAACTGCGCCTCCGTCTCCACCACCTCGTTGAGGCTCTGGTACGGCACCGCCAGCTGGAGGTAGTCGAAGAGGGCGGGCTCCGGCGTGAAGGCCGTCTGGAAGGGCAGGCCCGCCGTGTCCGGGAGGCTGGCCGCCAGGTGGTAGCCCGGCGTCAGCGGCATGATCGGATTGGGAAAGAGGGCCCCGGTGGCTCCGGCGGCGATGACGGCGAACTGCCGGTTGGTCGGAAGCAGCGGGCTCGCGAGGCCCGACGGCGCGAGCGGGGAGGGCGCGTTGGGCGCGTCGTCCGCCAACTGCCCGATGAGCTGCACCCCCACCCCAGGCGCGGGCCCCAGCAGGCCCCCTTCCGTGCGGCCCTTGCGTGCGGCACTCAGCGCCGCGTAGCGATCACACGCCCATTGGCGCTGCTGCACCGCGTCCGGAGCGAAGCGCACCGGCATGTCCATGGGGATGAAGCCGTCCACCTTCCGCTGGCTCCGGGGGCGCTGCGACTCCGCGTCCAGGTACGCGTACCCGATGGTGGCGCCCCGGCTCCAGCCGAGCAGGAACATCCGGTCGCCGTTGCCGCCGCCGGACAGCCGCCGCACGGCGTTCGCCAGCGACAGGCCGGTGCCCAGGTCCTCCACGTGCGTGTCCAGCTTCCAGTTCGCCATGAAGCGGAAGTCCGTCTCCGCCTCCGGCACGCCCACCCACCGCAGGTCCAGACCCCACACGTCCACGTCGTTGCTGGCCAGGAACGTCGCCAGCGACTGGTTCGCGGGCATGGTGCTCACCCGCGTGTTGGTGAGGAACGCCGGCACGAAGGCCCACAGGTCCCCGTGCACCATGAACACCGCGCGCGAGCTGCGCGCCGGGAACCAGGGCCGGGACTCGCGCACCACCCGGTGCACCGCGACGACGTCGTACCTGCCCGTCCCCACGCGCACCTTCCAGATGTAGTGCGCCAGGCCGCCACCCAGCGGCTCGCGCTTCGCCGTCAACCCGGGCAGCCCCGCCGCCAGCAGGGACCGCGAAAGCTCCTGGGACTGCACGGCCTCATCCCGCACCACCGCCTGGAACTCCGCCGCCCCCGACTCCGCGCGCAGTCCCAGGAACAACACCAGCACACACCACAAGCTCAACGACCTACGCATACCGACCTCGACTCGCATGAGGGTCCCCCACGCAGAGAAGCCCAGGGGGCTGACATCTCCCCCCTCGCTTCGGCTGCAGGCGCTCCATGAGCACCTTCCGCGCCAGGGTTCAAACCATTGATTTTATTGGTTCAGCCCCGCAGGGCATGATTCACCGCTGAAGGCCACCAGGGGATGGCGCCAACGCGCTCCCAGTGAAAAGCCGTCCCACGGGGCGTGCTTCGAATTTGAGACATGCGCACCACGAATGGCGCGGGACCTTTCTGACGGCGACCTCACCCGGCCGGCCCGCCAGGGTATGCCCGTTCATTCAATCCAACACATACATGTGAAACAGGCAAGTCCTGAATGGTAGGGGAAGACGGCGGGGCGATCGCGCACGGGGCGGGGACGGGAGACAACGTGGGTTCCCACCCTGAGGCCATCAAGGGAGCCCCGATGCCCGAGTCCGTCTTTGTCGACAACATCTGGAACGATTTCGCGCACAGCTACGACGAGATGATCCCCGAGCTGCCGTGCTACCAGCGGCAGCTGGCGAAGATCCTCCGCGACACCCGGGAGCGCCCCTACGTCATCGACGCGGGCTGTGGCACGGGCCTGGTGAGCCTGCCGCTCGTGCAGCGCGGCCAGCGGGTCATCGGCTTCGACAACAACGCGGCCATGCTCCGGCTGGCGGCGCGGCGCCACGAGCGTGAGCCGGACGCGGTGCGCGCCCGCTGGACGCTGCTGCCGGGGGACGTCAGCTCCTTCCCGCTGGAGGTGGAGGGCGGCGCGGACGCGGTGGTGATGAACAACGTGCTCTTCTATGTGCGCGACCCGGAGGTGGTGCTGCGCGAGGCGTGGACGCACCTGAAGCCCGGCGGCGTGCTGTGCATGACGAGCAACAAGCGCCCCCGGCCGGACCTGGAGAAGGTGCTCACCAACTCCATCCAGGAGTGGCAGCAGGAGGGCCGGTGGAACGAAGGGCTGCAGCGGGCGGTGAAGCACCACCGCACCTGCGCCCAGCGGCTCACCACCGACCCCAACGAGATGGTGACCTTCCTGGACACCGACGCGGCGGTGCGGCTCCTGGAGAAGGTGGGCTTCAGCGACGTGCTGGTGGCCGACGGCGACGACTACTACGGCGAGAACTTCTACGTCTGCATGCGCAAGTAAGGAGCCTCATCCATGGTGAACCCCCGTTTCCAGCGCAACCTTGGTGTCCTCCACCCCCAGACGATGGACAAGCTCTCCACCACCCACGTGCTCGTCGCGGGCGTGGGCGGCGCCGGCGGACAGTGCGCGGTGGACCTGGCCCGCCTGGGCTTCGGCTGCCTGACGCTCGCGGACTTCGACGTGTACGAGCGGCACAACATCAACCGGCAGATTGGCTGCTTTGAAAGCACCCTGGGCCAGCCCAAGGTGGACGTGGTGGAGCGCATGTGCCGCGACATCCACCCGGACCTGCGCGTGCACAAGGTGCATGAAGGCATCACCGACGCCAACGTGGCCGCCGTCCTCGCGGGAGGCGGGGGGCTGCCGCCGGTGGACTACGTGGTGGAGGTCATCGACATCGCGGGCGCGCGCGCCAAGGAGTCGCTCCACCTGACGTGCCGCCAGCAGGGCATCCCCATCATGACCGGGCTGATGCTGGGCTTTGGCGCCGCGCTCCACGTCTTCCAGCCGGACGCGCCCCTCTACGAGGAGATGTTCATCCTGCCGGATGGCCGCATCGACCTGCCGAAGATCATCCCGCACCTGGGCAGCTACATGCTCCAGGAGTACATGGACGCCTGCTACCAGGGACGGGGCCACGCCCCCACCTGCGTGATTGGCGCCACCACCGCCGCGGGCCTGATGGTGAGTGAAATCATGCGCGGCGTGATGCTGGGGCCGCGCGCGATGGTGTCCTGGCCCGAGTACCTCTACGTGGACCTCTTCGACCACCGCTACGTCCGGGGCTCGCTCGCCCCCGCACGCCCCGCCGC
>NZ_RAWD01000245.1:0-15079 GCF_003612065.1 Corallococcus sp. CA047B | reverse complement strand
CCCACCGCCCGCCCGATGACCACCGCCCCCTCCCGGGGCAGCGGCACCAGCGTGGACGTGTTGCCCTCCAACAACAGCAGGTACAGCCGCTCCGGCGGGGCGGCGCGGGCAGCCCCCCGGCGGGGTTCCTCGGTGTCCATCAGGTCGCGAGACGGCATTCCCTGAAAGAATGCCCAGGCCCTTGAAGCCCGGGCAACCCGGTCGATTGATTTGCGGGTCAGGCCACGCGCGGTCCATGCTCCCCGCCCAGCAAGAGGGAGGCAGGTGCCATGGGCAAGACGCTGCAAGAAGGGGACGCCGTTCCGGACGTCACGTTGATGGGGCCGGGCAACGCGCCGGTGCGGCTGCGCGACCTGCTGGGTGACAAGGCGCTGGTCATCTACTTCTACCCTCGGGATGACTCCCCGGGATGTACCGTCCAGGCGTGCAGCCTGCGCGACCAGTACCAGGACTTCACCGACGCGGGCGCGGACGTGGTGGGCATCAGCAGCGACTCCGCGGAGTCGCATGAGAAGTTCGTCGCCAAGCACCGGCTCCCGTTCCGCCTCTTGAGCGACCCGGATGGCGCGGCGCGCAAGGCCTTCGGGGTGGGCACCAACTTCCTGGGCCTCTTGCCGGGCCGGGTGACCTTCATCGCGGACCGGGCGGGCACCATCCGCTACGCGTTCGACTCGCAGATGCAGGTGAAGAAGCACGTCACCGGCGCGCTGGACGTCGTCCGGTCGCTCACGGGCCAGGGAACCTCCCCCGCCCGTTCCGGGTGACCCACGCGGATGTCGGCCGTTTCCCGGTAGACTGATTCCGGGCGTCCTGGCTTCGGGGGCCGGGACGCCATCCCTCCCTTCGCGTGCACCATGGAACGCGGTCGGGCGGCAGGAGGTCACATCATGCGGTGGCATTGGATGCTGGGGCTCTCATTGTGTGTCGGCGGCTGCGCCAGCCTGACCCGGGACCTGCACGCCGACGGCATGGAGCAGGGAGAGCTGCCCACCGAGGAGACGGTGTACCTGGTGCCGCTGGACGAGGCGATGCTCACCATGCGCCACGTCTTCGAGGAGCAGCGCTACGACGTCTTCGAGCGCGAGGGCCACCACGAGCTGTACACCTCCGCGCACGAGCCCGGCGTGAACCGGCCCGGCAACCGCACCTTCGAGCGCTTCTTCGTGAAGGGCGCGGAGCTGGGCCCGCGCCAGTCCATCATCCGCGTCTTCCGCCTGCGCTACCGCGAGCAGGACACCAACATCGAGCAGAAGCCCAAGTGGCTCAACGAGCGCGTCCAGGAGGAGGAGAAGTACCTGGCCCGGAAGACCTTCGAGCGCTTCTCGTTCGATGGCGTGCCGGACATGGAAGGCTTCACCATGGTGCGCGGCGTCCGCGACCTCAAGCTGGAGCAGCAGCTGCTGTCGAAGCTGGAGATGGTCCCCTCGCTGGAGCTGGTGGGCGGCAAGACGTCCGCGCCGGTGCGCTCCGTGACGGTGGAGGGCTGGGCTGACGACGCGGCCCAGCCGGAGGTGCGCTGCGGTGAGGCGGTGCAGGGCGTGGAGCCGCTGCTCGTCGCCGGGCAGTCGGTGCTGGTCGCGGATCCGCTGGGCACGCGCGAGCTGCCGGAGGCCGCCACGCGGATGCTCTGTGACGCCGCGGAGAAGAAGCTGTCGGTGGCGCTGGCCCTGTCCCTGCCGTCGGAGGATCAGTCCGCGCTGGACGAGTACGTGGCGAGCCCGGGTTCGGGCCCGGACCTGGAGCGCCTGCTGGTGACCAGCTCCTTCTGGCGCCGGGTGTACCAGGACGGCCGCAGCAGCGGCGCCCTGCTGCGCCTCATCGAACAGGCCCGCCGGCTGCGTGCCCACGGCAATGCGGTGACGGTGCTCGCGTTCGACTCCAACGGCGCCTCGGGCAACGCGCGCGAGGAGGAGATGGCGAAGAACCTCATCGCCTACCGTCAGGCGAACCCGGACGTGTGGCTGCTGGCGCTCGCGGGCGACGTGCACGTGCGCACGAAGCCGGTCAGCTGGAACAAGGACTTCGAACCCCTGGGCTCGCGGCTGACCCGGGCCGTCCCCTCCTCCCCCGTGAAGGCGCTGGAGGTGGGCTTCACGCGAGGCTCGCAGTTCTCCTGCCGCTTCAACGTCTGGGAGCAGGTGGAGTGCAACGTGTACGCGCTCAGCCCGTCGGTGGAGGTCCGCCAGGAGCCGGGCACGCCGCGCAAGGTGGCGCTCTTCACCACGCCCAGCGACAAGGGCTTCCACGGCCGGCTCTACGTGGGCGCGCTCAACGCGTCCCCGCCCGTCATCCAGCGGGCTGCCCCGGGGTCGCACCGTCCTGTTGCCCAGCAACAAGAGGACGCGAAGCCGGCGGAGAATCCCTGACGGTCCTCGTCGCGCGCCGGACAGATGGTTTCCTGGCGCAACAGTCGGACGGCATTCACGACCCGAATGCGTAGGCTGGTGCGGATGGGCGGCACGCCTGCCGCTTCCATCCCGCGAGGGGGTCGAGCCATGCGATGGCACTGGACGCTGGGACTCTTGTGCACCGGTTGCGCGGCCCTGTCGCGCGGACTGGATGGGGACCCGGTGGACGCCGAGCCCACCCCCACCGTGGAGAAGATCCTCCGGGTGCCCCTGGACGAGGCGCTGTTCGTCACGCGCCGGCTGCTGGAGGAGCAGCGGCTGGACGTCTTCGAGCACAACGACACGAAGGAGCTGTTCTCCCAGTCCTGGGAGATTGGCGTGAACGTCCGGGGCAACCGCACCTTCGAGCGCTATATGGTGCGCGGCGAGGAGGTGGGCCCGCGCCAGTCCGTCATCCGCATCTTCCGGCTCCAGTACCGTGAGGCGGAGGCGGCCGTGGAGCAGCAGATGCCCGAGCCGGGCAGCGAGAAGACGAACGATCACCGCTACCTCCACGAGCGCGATCCCTTCGCGCGCGAGACCTTCGAGAACGTGCCTTCGCTGGAGGGCTTCAAGCTGCGCCGAGGCATCCGCGACCTGCCCCAGGAGCGCAAGCTGCTGGCCCGGTTGGAGATGGTCCCCTCGCTGGAGCTGGTGGGCGGCAAGGCGTCCATCCCGGTGCGCGACGTGAAGGTGCCCGCCTGGGGCCCGGAGTCCGCGGACGCCCCGCCCCGCTGCGGTGAGGCGGTGCAGGGCGTGGAGCCGCTGCTCGTCGCCGGCCAGACGGTGCTGGTGGCGGATCCGCTCGGCACGCGCGAGCTGCCGGACGCCGCCGCGCGGATGCTCTGTGACGCGACGGCGAGGAAGCTGCCGGTGGCGCTGGCCCTGTCCGTGCCGTCGGTGGATCAGGCCGCGCTGGACGAGTACCTGGCGAGCGCGGGTTCGGGCCCGGACCTGGAGCGCCTGCTGGTGCTCAGTGACTTCTTCCGCCGCGTGGATCAGGACGGCCGCAGCAGCGCGGGCGTCATCCACCTCATCGAGGCCGCTCGACGCCTGAGGACCCAGGGGCACGCCATCTCGCTGGTGGCGTTCGACTCCAACGGCGCTTCGGGCAACGCGCGCGAGGAGGAGATGGCGAAGAACCTCATCGCCTTCCGTCAGGCGAACCCGGACGCGTGGCTGCTGGTGCTCGCGGGCGACGTGCACGTGCGCACCGTCGGGGTGGACTGGGATTCGAAGTTCGAGCCCATGGGCGCCCGGCTGACGAAGGCCCTGCCCTCCTCGCCCGTCAAGGCGCTGGAGGTGGGCTTCACCCGGGGCATCCACTACGCGTGCCGCTTCAACGTCTGGCAGCAGGTGGACTGCGACGTGCACGGCATCAACCCGACGGCGGAGGTGCGCCAGGAGCCCGACACGCCCCGGAAGGTGCTGCTCTTCGCGGGGCCCGGACAGACGGGCTTCCATGGCCGGCTCTACCTGGGACAGCTGAGCGCGTCCCTGCCCGTCCTGCAGCGCGCCGCGCGTGCCCCGGAAGCTCCGGCGGTCATGCACGGCGCGGTGACGGCGCCGGGGACTACGGCTGCGAAGCCTTCGCCGTGGTGAGGGTGCCGCCGCTCACGACCAGGCCGTAGACGGCGTCCACGGCCGACGTCGCCGGGTGGCCGTCCTGGACGATCTCCTCCGCCAGGACCTCCACCTTCCACGTGCCCGCCGCGGGCTGCGCGAGGAAGACGTTCTCCACGGTGTCGACCTTGTTGGACACGCCGCCGGAGGTGGAGACGTTGCCCGCGGTCAGGCCGTTGTTGCCCCAGTACACGACGCCCGAGGGTGACGTGACGCGCAGGGACAGGTCGTTGATGCGCGCCCGGGCCGCGCCCACGGTGCCCATGGGGTCCTTGTAGGCCAGCGTGACGTTGAACTCCGTCTCACCGGAGGCCACGGTGACGTTGTACGTCTTGGTGGCCAGCGGCGTGAGGACGTCCGTCTCGTCGATGATGAACGTCTTCGCGGCGCGGTCGTACAGGCGCTTGAGGTCGGAGGTCCCCCAGCCCTGCTTGTAGCGGTCCAGGTCCGCGTTGGCGCCGCCGGCCAGCCAGTTGTACTTCGCGGCGCCGTTGATCATCAGCGCCTTGGCGGTGGCCATCTGCGGGCGGCTGGTGAAGACGTCCGCCTTGCCGCCCTTGCCGGCCCACACGCCCTGGTGCCACATCTGGAACAGCAGGCCGAAGTGGCCGGCCGTCTGGGGCGTCGCGGAGCTGGTGCCGCTGAACTCCGTGTAGCTGGTGTCGCTGGAGCCGGACGCGCCCCGGACCGAGTCGTAATAGAAGGCCAGGTCCGGCTTGATGCGGCCGTCCGCCGCCGGGCCGATGCTGCCTCCGGCGCTCCACCGGTCGTCCGTGCGCGCCAGCGTGTTGTAGTGCCGCACGCCGCCCACGGAGACGATGTTCTTCGCCCACGCCTGCGGGCGGGAGTTGCGCGTCCCGGAGTTGCTCTGGGACTGGGTGCTCAGGAGCGGGGCCTTGAACAGGTAGTCATCCACCTCCGCGGAGAGGGTGGTGTACGCGGTGCCCAACGTGCTGCCCACGCTGGAGGTCTGGAACACCGCGCGGTAGGGCCCCGCCGGGTTGATGAGCTCCTGGTTCATCGCGAGGCGCGACTTGGTGCCGCCGAACTGGGTGGACTCCGAGTACAGGAAGAAGATGCCCTGCCCGCTCGGGAGCAGCCCCTTGGCCAGCGGGTCGATGCCCTGGGCGAAGTTGTGGCTGTAGCAGCTGGTGCCGTGCAGCGACCCGGACGACGTGCCGGTGCTGTGGATGATGGGCGCCGTGGGCCACTCGCGGTGGGTGGTGCGCAGCTCGGTGTCGAAGATCTCTCCGCGCACGCCCTGCCCCGTCCAGCCCCGGAGCCCCTGGATGTAGTTGGCGCCGCCCGTCTCGCGCACGATGTCCATGTCCGTCTCGCCGGGCCCGCCCCACCGGTCGATGAACTGCACCTCGTTGGCGCGCGCCAGCTGGCCCAGCTGTTCCTGGTTGAGCGTGGCCTCCACGCGCAGGCCGCCCGGCTCCACCAGGTCCACCTTGCCGCCCAGCCGCTGCACCAGCGCCGTCACGCGGGCCTGCCGCGCCGGGCCGCCTTCACCCAGCATGATGGAGTAGCGCTGCGGCGCGAGCGCCTCCGCCCGTCCCAGCAGCGCGTCGCGCAGCACCGGCTCCAGGCGGTATTCCGGGTGGTAGTCCCCCACCCAGCGCACCGAGGGAAGCTGCGCCACGCGAGCGCGGACCTCCGCCTCCATCTCCACGAGGTAGGTGTGGTCCGACAGGAAGCGCAGCACCTTGCCGCCCGCGTTCTCGAGGGTCGCGCGGAACTCCGGCAGCGGCGTGCCGTGGAACTGCACCAGCGACAGGGTGTTGCTCCGGTCCGCCACCAGCGTGTTGCCCAAAAGCGGCGCGGTGCGCGCGAGCGGATCGAACGACGCCTCCTGCAGGCGGATGAGGTACTGCTCCTGCTGCACGCGGCCCAGCAGCTCGGTGCCGCCGCGCGTGTACGCCGAATAGGCCTGCTCCGTGCCGTCCGCCTGACGCTCCTTCCAGACGTGGAGCTGCACACCGGTGTCCGGCACCACGTCCAGCGTGCGCAGGGCGCTCACGGGCCGCGCCGTCTGATGGAACACCCACCCGGAGGGCGTCGCCAACGCGTTGCCGCCCGCCTTCAGCGCCGTGACGACCGCCGCGCCCGGGGACACGGCCGCGCGCGAGGCCGCCGGGGGCGTGCGATCCGCGGCGAGCGCGCCCATGGGAACCGCGAGGGTGCAGCCCAGGACCAGCGCCGTGAACGGCTGCCAGCTACGAGGGGACGTCGAGAACCGCTTCCGCATGTTCTGCATGTCGGCACTCCCTTTAAGGTGAGATAAACCTGTAATACGTATTTAGGCCGTATTTCAAGTCATGCCACTGAGTTGCAACAGGGCGTGCTTTTTGCGCTGCGAGCGTCCTCCTTCAGGTGGGATGAGGTGTGGATGAAATCCAGGAACTCTCATCTTTCAGGAGTGCGAGTCCTACGCCGTGAGCGGAAACATCGGCGTCGGAATGCCCGATAAACTGTGCATATGACTTCCATTTCCAACCGCCCCGTTTCGTCCACCCTGCCCCGCACGCCGGTGGCTCCCGTGGAGCGCCAGGCGCCTCCCGCCGAGTCGCAGGCCCCCGCCGCGCCGCAGGTCGACACCGCGCAGTTGGCCGCCGCCGCGCGCGCCGAGCGTGAGCGCTCCACCTTCACGCCCGCCGCGGCGCTGCGTCCGTCGGGCCGCGCGAGCGTACGGACGGAGGGTGACAACTTCGTGATGGAGGCGCAGGGCCAGGTGGGCAACCGGGGCTCCACGCCGCGCGGCGGGCGGCTGTCGGCGTCGGGTTCGTTCAGCGCGAGCGGCAGCGTGCGCGTGGACGTTCCCCGCCAGGCCGCGACGGACGCGATGCGCGCCGGCCAGCTTCCCAACCCCGCCGCCCCTGAAACGTGGCCGGTGGGCACGCGTGCCCGGGCGGAGGTCTCCGGACAGGCGGGCTTCAACGCGAGCCTCCCGGCGGGTCCGGGCCGGGCGGGCCGGGAGCTGGGACTGGGCGCGTCGTACGACCGCAGCCAGACGCAGCGCTATGAACTGGAGCGCACGTCGCCGGACACCCTGCGCGCCACCGTGACGTCGCAGGGCCGTCAGCGGGACGCGGCCAGCGCCCGGGGCCTGGAAGGCCGGCAGGATCAGCGCCTGGAGCGCACCCAGACGGCGGACTTCAACATCACCCAGCCGGAGGGCCGGGCCGCGTACCAGGACTTCCTGCGCACCGGCCAGCTGCCCTCCCAGAACGGTCCCGGCGTGAGCAACGTGGGCACCACGGATGGCCTGGAGCAGAACCGTTCGGGCCGGGTGATGGGCCGTGAGGTGGCCACCTCCGAGCGCCGGACGAACCTCACGGGCGACGGCGACGGCAACCAGACCGTGCGCCAGACGGACCGCAACGTGGCGGGCAGCACCCAGGCCACCGACCTGCGGCTGAATCCGGACGGCACCGGCCAGGGCGACACGCGGATCAACGACTCGGTGCGCGCGACCACCACGACGCGGCCCGGTCAGCCCGCGGAGACGCACTACGACCTCACGTTCACGGATCCGAACGCCGCGCGCATCGCCCGGGGTGCCTTCTCCGGCGACGACGCGGCGATGAACGATGGCTCCCCGTACTCGGTGCGCCTCAACGAGTCGCAGGCCCGGGAGCTGCTGGGCCGCACCCTGGGGCCGGACATGGCCGGTGGCCAGCGCCCCATGGACCAGGCGTTCCGCGCGCTGTCGCAGCGCGGGCAGGAGACCTTCGCCACGTCGCTGTTCAACGCGACCCAGAGCCCGGACGGCTCGCGCCGGCCCTTCGCCTCGACGCCGGCCCCGACGCCGACTCCCGCGGCCACCCAGCCCCAGTTCGAGCCGGCGCCGAGCATCTCGTAGTCCCCCTGTCCCGGACCGGAAGCGGGGGGCCTTGACGTCACGGGCGTCACGGGCCCCCTGCCCGGCCGAGGCTCGGCAGACTCCGCATGCATGACCTGAACGCGCTGGTCGGCACGCACGACCTGCTCTTCCTCACGCTGGACACGCTGCGGTACGACGTGGCCCGGGAAGCGCTGGAGGGCGGTCGCACGCCCACGCTCGGCGCGCTGCTGCCCGGCGGCCGGTGGGAGGAGCGCCACAGCCCGGCCAGCTTCACCTACGCCGCGCACCAGGCCTTCTTCGCGGGCTTCTTCCCCACCCCCGTCGCGCCCGGCCGGCACCCGCGCCCGTTCGCCCTGCGCTTCGAGGGCAGCGAGACGACGGGCCCGGGCACCTGCGTGCTGGACGCGCCGGACCTCGTCACCGGCCTCGCGGGGCGCGGCTATCACACGGTGTGTATTGGCGGGACGGGGTTCTTCAACCTCCGCAATCCCCTGGGCCGGGTGCTCCCGGGACTCTTCGCCGAGTCTCACTGGGCCCCGGAGCTGGGGGTGACAGACCCCCAATCCACGGAAAATCAGGCATCACTCGCAGTGAAAATCCTGGAGGCGCTGCCTCGGGAGCAGCGGGTGTTCCTGTTCATCAACGTCTCCGCGCTGCACCAGCCCAACCGGCACTACGTGCCCGGGGCGACGGAGGACTCCCGGGAGACGCAGGCGGCGGCCCTGGCGTACGTGGACGGCCAGTTGCCCCGACTGTTCCAGGCGCTGCGGCGGCGGGGGCCGGCGTTCTGCATCGTGTGCTCGGACCATGGGACGGCCTATGGCGAGGACGGCTACTCGGGGCACCGGCTGGGGCACCCGGTGGTGTGGACTGTTCCGTATGGCGAGTTCGTCCTGCCGATAGACTCCGCGCCATGACGCGCCTGGAGTCGATGCTCGAAGGGACGCCCTATGTGGCGTACCTCTACGGCTACCCGCACAAGACGGCCTACCGGCCCTTCACGCCCGCACTTCCGCTGGAGGACGTCTGGGCGAAGGAGCGGCGGGACGCGCTGTTCCTCTACCTGCACGTGCCCTTCTGCGAGATGCGCTGCGGGTTCTGCAACCTCTTCACCGCCGCGGGCCCCAAGGAAGGCGTGGTCCAGGCGTGGCTGTCCGCGCTCAAACGCGAGGCCGGTCGCGTGAAGGAGGCGCTGGGGCCGGCCACGTTCGCGCGCGCCGCCATCGGAGGGGGCACCCCCACCCTGCTGGACGTCGCCGGCCTGGAGACGGTGTTCGACCTGGCGGCGGACCTGGGCGTGGATCCGCGCGCCGTGCCCATGTCCGTGGAGGTGTCGCCGGAGACGGTGGACGCGGGCAAGGTGGCGGTGCTCAAGGCCCGGGGTGTGGACCGGGTGAGCATGGGCGTGCAGAGCTTCCTGGAGTCGGAGGTGGCCGCGGTGGCGCGGCCGCAGAAGACGGCGCAGGTGGAGGCCACGCTGGAGCTGCTCCGGGGCGCGGGCTTCCCCACGCTCAACCTGGACCTCATCTACGGCATCGAGGGCCAGACGCCGGACACCTTCCTGCACTCGCTGAAGGCGGCGCTCCGGTACACGCCGGAGGAGGTCTACCTCTATCCGCTCTATGTGCGGCCCCTCACCTTCCTGGGGAAGAAGTCGCGCGCGTGGGACGACCTGCGCCTGTCGCTGTACCGCACGGGCCGCGACTTCCTGCTCGCGCAGGGCTACACGCAGGTGTCGATGCGGATGTTCCGCGCGAAGCACGCGCCGGCCGCTCGGGGCGCGGTGTACCGCTGCCAGGAGGACGGCATGGTGGGGCTGGGCGTGGGCGCGCGCTCGTACGCGGGTGATGTGCACTATTCGTCCGAGTACGCGGTCGCCTCGCGCGAGGTGCGCGGCATCATCCAGGCGTACAGCGAGCGCGACACCGCGTCCTTCGGAGAGGTGCGCTACGGGTTCGTGCTGGATGAGGCCGAGCAGCGCCACCGGCACCTGGTGCTGTCGCTGCTGGCGGAGGGCGTGTGTCCGGGTGCGTACCGCCAGCGCTTCGGCACGGACGCGCGCGAGGACTTTCCGATGCTCGCGGAGCTGGAGGCGCACGGGCTGGCGCGGGACGTGGACGGCGTGTTCCAGCTCACGGCGGCGGGCGTGGAGCGCTCGGACCTGATTGGCCCCTGGCTGGACTCCGAGGCGGTCCAGAAGCGCAAGCAGGAGTACGCCTGGCGATGAAGCTCACCGTGCTCTACCGGGGCCCGCTGTCCGGCTGCAACTACGGCTGCGAGTACTGTCCCTTCGGCAAGTGGAAGCAGAGCGAGGAGGAGCTGACGAAGGACCGCGCGGACCTGGGGCGGTTCCTCGCGTGGGTGGAGTCGCGCACGCAGGACACGCTGTCCGTCTTCTTCACGCCGTGGGGCGAGGCGCTCATCTGGCCCTGGTATCAGCAGGCCCTGGCGCGGCTGACGCACCTGCCCCACGTAGAGCGCGCGGCGGTGCAGACGAACCTCTCCTGCCGGCTGGACTGGCTCACCGACTGCCGCACCGACAAGCTGGGCATCTGGGCCACGTACCACCCGGAGTGGATGAAGCGCGCGCGCTTCCTGGCGCAGTGCGAACGGCTGAGCGAACACGGCGTGCGTCACAGCGCGGGCATGGTGGGCTTCCGCCGCTTCGCCGACGAGGCGGAGGCGCTGCGCCGCGAGCTGCCGGAAGACACGTACCTGTGGATCAACGCGGTGAAGGACGGCCTGGACGCGTACTCGCCCGAGGACGTGGAGCGCTTCACCCGCATCGATCCGCTCTTCCCGGTGAACAACACCCGCCACCCCAGCCGGGGCAAGGCCTGCCGCGCGGGCGAGTCCGTGCTGTCGGTGGACGGGGATGGCACGGCCTACCGGTGCCACTTCATCAAGGAGCCGCTGGGCAACCTCTACGCGCCGGACTTCGAACAGGCGCTGAAGCCGCGCGCGTGCTCGAAGGACACGTGCGGCTGCCACATCGGCTACGTGCACCTGGACTACCTGGAGTTGGATCGGGTGTTCGGCTCCGGGCTGCTGGAGCGCGTGCCGACCTCCAGGCTGTGGAGCGGCGGAAGTCAGCGCAGCGCTTCGCGGATCTCCCAGCCGTAGACGGACAGGCCGTCGCGCGTGAGGCCGGGGAGCAGGTCCCCGAAGGCGTTGGCTTCCAGCACGCGAGGGCCGTGGAAGAACTCCTCGAACATCAGGTCGATGCCCACGTGGAGGCAGTCGTGCGCGCGCGCCACGGCGCGGCAGCTCTCCAGCGCGGCCTCCCATTCCCGCGCGGGCACCGCCGCGTGGAACTCCTCCAGGTCACCGCGGTAGCCGCCCAGGTGGAGGTTGGTGATGGGGTGGCGGCTCTGACGCACCACCGTGAAGGCGGGCTCGCCGCGCACCGTGAGGATGCGGCAGTCGAACACGTCCCCGCCCAGCCGGGCCTTGGGCAAGGCCTGCTCCACCTGCGAGCCCTCGCGCAGGAGGAAGGACAGCACCGCGTCCACCTCCCCGGCGTCGGAGGTGCGCCGCACCTTGAGGGAGTTGAACCACCCGGTCGCCCCCCGGTGCAGGCTGGTGAGCAGCGAGCCGGCGGAGCCCGCTGAACGTCCCGGCCGGTAGAGGGCGAGGCACGACGCGGACGAGCCACAGGACAGCTTCACGAAGGCTTCGCGCCAGCCCGCCTCGCGCATGCCGTCGCGCAGCGCTTCCGGCGTGGCGATGCCGTCCAGGAACGGCGGCACCGGGATGCCCAGGGCCGCGTACCGGCGCGACGTGATGCGCTTGTCGAACAGCTCCGCGATGGCCGGGGGCTTCGACAGCACACGCCACGTGGGACGCAAGGCGAACCGCTCCGTCAGGTCCCCCAGCACGCGCAGGAGGCCCAGGTGGTGCTGCCGGGGGCACAGGACGCGGCCGTGCTCGGGAGGCAGGGCGTCCACCTGCTCCGGGGTCACGACGTCACAGCCCAGGGTCAGCGCATCCGCGTGGCCGCGCTTCAGGAAGGCGCGCTCGACCTCCGCGTCCTCCCCCGCCGCGTCGATGCGGACGATGCGCTCCGAGTCGGGAAGCTCCAGGAGCACGTCCGGCTCGCGGGCCACGGTCTCCCAGGCCACGACGTGCGCGGGAGGAAGCCCCGCGTGGTGCAGGGCCTCCTGGAAGAGCGTGACGCGCCGGTTCCCGGGATTGCCGATGATCAGGAACGGCGGCGCGGCGGACATGGGCGTGGGAGGGACTACTCGCCCACGGCGACGTAGCGCGAGTCCTCGTCGTAGGGCTCGCGCTGGTTGCCACGAATCACGGACGGGGCGGCGGTGGCCACCCGCTTCTGCCCGGCCTGGGTCAGGAAGTTGTTGGAGACATCCAGCGTCTTGAGGTGCTGGAAGGCCTTCGCGTTCGAGGCCAGCGCCTCCGCGCCCGCGTCGGTCATCGTGCCCATGGACAGATCCAGCTCCTGGAGCTGGGCGACCACCTTCGCTTTGGGCAGCACCGCGCACAGCGCGTCGGTGAACTCCGCGTTGCGCAGGCCCAGCTTGCGCAGGTTCGGCACACCCTCGCCGTCGAGCAGGGGCTGGATGTCCTTCACCCCACCGCCCGCGCCGTAGTTCTCCGAACCGAACCAGATCTCCAGCGACTCCAGCTTCGGCCACCAGGCCTTCACGATGGACTTCACCGCCTTGAGCGGCAGGCCGCCCGTCTCCACGGTGAAGGAGCGCAGCTCCGGCAGGTCGATCTTCCCCAGCTCCACCTCACCGCCTCGCACGCGCAGCTCCCGCAGTTGCGGGAACACGCTGTAGAGGGGCTGGAGGTTGCCCACGTGGGTCCAGGAGATCTCCGTGTCGTCCGGGTACTCGAAGTCACCGATGAACAGGTGGCGCAGCGTCGTGGACGGCTTCGCCTTGCCGAGCACCTTGAGCGTGTCGTGGTACTCGTTCTCACCGTCGAAGCAGGCCATGCCGAGGGTGAGGCTCCGCAGGAACCGCGCGGACGGGTGGGCCAGCAGCAGGCCCAGCAGTTCGGGGATGTCCTCGTTCGAGTCGTAGTCCACCTGACCCAGATGGGCCTCGCGGATGAAGCCCAGGTGCCACTCCAGCTTCAGGGCCTCCCCGGAGATCGCCTCCGTCAGCTCCTCACCGAGCAGCGAGTCCGCGTGCTCCGCGATGTACTTCGCCGCCCGCTTGCGCATCAGCGTGGCGGAGGCGGAGGACGCCTCCAGCGTGTCGTGCTGGAGCTGGATGAGCTCCGCGCGAGGGTCACCCTTGCCCTTGAGCCACTCGGCGTACGCGAGGTAGCCCTTCACATCCTCGGGGGCGGCGAGGATGGCGGCCTCCAGGGCCGGGTCGGACGCGGAGACCGGGGCCGGTGCGTCACCGCCACCTGGGCCCGAGCCCGCGACGAGCGCGTAGCCCTTCTTCTCCTTCTCCTTCACCTGCGCGGCATAGGCGTTCTTCGCCTCGGCCTTGGACTCGAAGTCCTCGACCTTCTCCTGGCCGTCGGTGCCGATGCGGCCCCAGCGCTTGGTGAGCGTGGTGCCCTCCAGGGTGATCTCCCAGAACTTGCTGGAGCTGCCTTCCGTGAACTCGTACCGAGGCATGGCGCGACTCTCTCCCGAGGCGGCGAAGCGAACGCTCCGGACGCTAGAAGAGGCCCCTGACAACCTCAAGCGCCGTCACCCGACGGCGCGGGCACTCAGGGGCGCAGCAGCACCAGCTCCACGCGGCGGTTCATGTCACGTCCGCGGGGAATGAGGTTGGGGGCCTTGGGGCTGCGGTCGCCCATGCCCACGGCCTCGATGCGGGAGGGGGCCACGCCGGCCCGGACGAGCAGGTCGACGACCGCGCGCGCCCGGGCATCGGAGAGGCCCTGGCGGGCGGGCGCGGGCACTTCGCGGCCGTCGGTGTGTCCTTCGACGCGAAGGCGGGCCTTGGGGTCGCGCACGAGCAGATCCACGACCAGGTCCAGGCCCGCGAGCGAGGTCTTGGTGGGCACGGGCTTCATCTCCTCGAAGCCCAGGGGCTGGGGCAGCTCCACGTGGTTCTCGAGCACCTTGGCGGCCTTGGCGGCCTTGGGCGCGGGCACCAGGGCGAAGGCCAGCGAGGCATCGGCGCCGGCGGCCAGCTCTACCTGACGCGTCTGGGCGAGGAAGCCGTCGGCGATGAGGTCCACGGTGTACGCGCCCGCGGAGAGCGGCAGTTCGTGGGGCTTGCTGCGGGGGAGCACCAGCTTCAGGGGCTCGCCCGTGCCGCGCACGAAGGCGGTGGCGGAGGTGGGCTTCTTGGACGTGACCTGGAGGCGCAGGCGGCCCGTGGGCGCCGGCGTGCGCTCCACGGGCGGAGTCACGGAGACGACCGAGGTCTTCACGCCAGCGTCGGGCGTCGCGGGCTGGACGACCTTCACCGGAGCGCCCGCGTCCGGCGGCGGCTTCACGGGCGCGCCCGCGTCCACCGTGGCGGGCTTCACGGCTACGGCGGGCTCGTCCTGCGGAGGCTGGATCATCTCCACGGTGACGGCGTGGGTGAGCTTGAGCTTGAGGCGCGGATCCGGCGCATTGGGGACGACGCGGGGGGACGCCTTCACCGCGACGCGCAGCCCGCGCTGGGTCTGGAAGCCGACGGACGCGGTGATCTTCCAGAGGAAGCCGTTCGACTCGCTGAAGAGGCTCCAGGAGCCGTTGGTGTACGTGACGCGCGACACCAGGGTGTGCTCCCCCGGTTCGACCTTCATCACGGCGAGCCGGTGGATGCCGGGCGCGTTCAGCTCATCGATGGACGGCACCGCGAGCGGTTCGCCGTCCAGGAGGAAGTCGCTCTCCACCAGGCGGTAGCCGTCCTCGGGCTTGAAGCCCTCGAAGAGCAGCTGCACTTCGGCGGGGGACTCGGGGACCATGGCGCGAAGCTGACGCTCCAGCTCCGCGCGCACCTGCTCCTCCCGCGTCGACTCCGCCGCGAGCGCACCCGGGGCAAGAAGTCCCGCGAGGACGAGTGATCCAATCTTGAGGAAGGAGGAATCCACGAGGCGCCATGCAGCATGGCACAAGGTGGCCTCCGGACGATGCAGGGATACATCGCTGTAGAGGGTGCAGGCGGGCGCGACAGGTCTGCAGCTCGCCCTCGGCTTGAGGGCTTCGCCGTGAATTCAACGTTCCATCCTGTCCTGGCGTGGGGGCGGCCGGATGGATCATCCTCGGAGGGCATGGATCCGAGGCCCGTCCCCTCCC